>CAIPFW010000043.1 GCA_903864455.1 uncultured Anaplasmataceae bacterium
CTAAAGATTTTTCCTCTTTAGCCGTTGGGTAACTCACAGAGATATTTTAGACGATTTAATGAGGATATTAAGATAGGTCTATTAAAAATAAGCAAAATTCTTAAGTTAATAAAAATACTTTTCTTTTATACAAATTCTCTACTCAAAGTGTATAATATTCTTTTAAAGATTCAGGATTATTATAAGAATGTTATATTGCATAAAATTAATGAGTGAGAATTTTTCTATAGGGCTATAAGTGATTTTTAAAGTATTGACAGCAATAGGAATTGGAGTAGCTGCATGCTTGATTGTTATGATTGTATGCGGGTTTAACATGCCAGATGAAATCAAACCTGGAGAAGGTTTTTCACTTTCATCTATAAGTGTAAACGTGCAAGCAGATAATCCAAAGTGGACTGATTCTGGAGTCTCTATATCATCAAGTAAGAAGTTTGAATTTTCACTCACCGGATCTGTATTTTTTTGCTCTGGGGAAGATCAAGATACAAAGCAAAAAACATCAATCATTCGAAGCAATCCTATTCCCGTGAGAGCAAGTAATGAAAATTATACGCCATCTGGAATAAAAGTTGCGACAGGTGATATAATCAGATTTGGCCTCGTTCAAAACACCAGAAAAATTACAAGTTGTGCGATTATTAACCCTCAAGATGAAAAAAAACTTATTGCCCTTGATGAAGACAATGCTTTTTACGATTCAAGTGGAAAAAAGCTTTTACAAAAAGATATTTGCCTTGGTGGTAATATGTATGACAGCAATAAAAATTTAATTACAATACTTCCATCTTATGAAAATTTCGAGATAAAAAAATACATTGCAAACGATTTGACAGAAGGATCGAACAAATGGATTCGTGGGGCAGTAGGAGGAAAGCCTTTAAATTTCGATCTTAACACATTTTATAAGCAAAACTGGATCCAAGGCTACTTTGCTGATTTAAGAGTCAACGTAGCAAATTCTAATAAAATCGATAGGTTGAATTGTAACGTCAATACAACTTCTGATGGAGTGACGGCAAATTTCAAACAATACGAATCTTATGAATTAAATAATAAATGCAAAAAATTTGCTCGTAATGGAGCGAATGGCAATGCTTTTTCATATTTTATAAAAACAGAAACAAAAACAATAGCCGGAGCGTCATATATAGCGCCAGCTCTCGATGCGAATAATCAAACATTCGAAATAGCTGAGGGTTTGGTTGGCGGGTATGGACAAAAAACAAGCGAAAAAGAAGTCATCACAATTGTTCCAACACAACAAGTGACAAATGTAACAACGTGCTTGCCATACAAAAACTTGTGTAGTATGTATTTTAATGGATTCAGAGATCATGCATTCAATAGACCAAATGCATTCTATACGCCGCATTCATTGAAAAGAATAGAGAATTGGGATCAAGAAAATGTAATAAACAATTGTCAAAATATGTTTGGTGATACTGCAAACACTCCAAACATGATTTCATTATATCCGGACGCATCGTTTGATATCTGGTACAAGCTTATGTTATCAAGTGCCTCTGGAGAAGACAGGTATCTCATATTTTCAGTTACAAAAGACAATATAGTATCTGGAACACCTATAAAGTTTCGCGTCACTCAATCAGAAAATCAAAATATAGTAGAGAAAAGATCTGATATACCAGGAATCTCGCTACCAGAACTACAACCCTATGGAGGAAATCCAAAATGCTATAAATCGACATCTCAAGAATTACAAACAGTAGATAAGCCATTTACAGACCTTGTGCCCGTTGTTACTTTTGACGATTGTTATCCGAAGGGCGCTGGTGGCTCGAGTAATAATTGCAAGACAACAGTGAATTATTCAAATGAAGCAGGTATTGCAAAATCTTCATTAAGACTTAATTACGATTATAAAATTGATAAACCAGATATCTTAGATAGTGAATTATTTTTAGCGATTGCAAACGAAGACAATAGATATGAAAATAGTTACGGTGGGTACAATGTTCAAATTTTAAAATCATGTCCGAGATATGATGGGGAAGATCTATATTTATATATTGGTAATACGCCCCCAATAACATCAGTGAAAAGTAATTCAATTATCCATGCAAAAAATTTAAAAAGAGGTGATAAATTCGTCATTGAGAACTCATCAGATTCTGGAAAATTACATTTTTTAATTGCAGACCCTAAAAAACCTGTCCCAACAGGAGGTTACAACGACTCCACTCATAGTGAAAATATGGGGGAATACAAGGTTTCTTTCGTTAAGAATAGTTCGCCAACTTGGGTTTCTGATGCAGTGAGGATGCTTGTGAATCCATTAAGAGACTTGATAATGGGTGAATCAGTTGGACCATCTGGAGAGATTACAGGCGGAATTACTTACGATATGTATCATTCGATTATAACTTCTGGTATACGAACATTCGCTCGTTTACTCATGGTAATGTTTATAATCATAATCTCTATGGGATTTGTTCTAGGGATCATAGAGATAAAGACAAACGAATTATTAATTATAATTTTTAAAATTGGTATAGTTTCCGCTCTGTTGACGGATACATCTTGGGAATTTTTCAATAAATATCTTTTAAATATTTTTTGGTACGGCGCGGATGATATAGTTGCAAAATTCATGGATTTTTATAATGACAAAGGCCCATATAAATATAATATATCATTTGCTTTTTTAGATAAGACTGTCGGAACTCTACTACAATGGGAAAATATTGTAAGAATTTTCTCACTTTTGGCTTTTGGGTTTATCAATCCGCTTTCTTGGTTTCTTTTTGCAATGCTCATTGGAGGATGTTGGAACATCCTCCAAGCTTGTTTTAAAGGGGTGATTTTATATTGCGTATGTTTAATAATTAATGGCTTTTTAATATCCCTAACTCCAATTTTCATTTGCTTTATGTTATTTAAACAAACCTTTAGATTTTTTGATACATGGATCAAGCAGCTCATGTCAAATATGTTTCTCATCGTGTTTTATTTTTTAGCAATTGGAATGCTGAATGAAATTATATTTTTTCTTTTATATAAGGTATTGAATTATGGAGTTTATTCGACATGCATTGCTGCTATAAATATAGGGCCTTTAAAATTATGTTTAATGCAATTCCCAATGCCATCACCAATTGTCGCTTTAGCAGAAATAACAACAACCACGGGCTCTCGTGTAGAAGATGGGCTACCAATATCTTTTATGGATGTAGTGATATTTTATATAGTATGCAAGATGTCAAATATTTTAATTTCAGTCTGCACATCATTAGCTCAAATTTTCTCAGGCGCATCTATGGTCTTCAGTGCTTCGACGGTAATGCAACATGTTGTGAATGCAGGAAAATACTCATTAGGAATTGATGATGCAAGCACAAAAAGACGGAAAGATGCTATAAAAAATGTTATAAAAAAACATACCACTTTAAGACCAAGAGGTCAACCTTTGAAAGGCACGAGCACGGGAAATACAAATCAGAATACACGACACAGCAACCAATCTCTCCCTGGAACAGAGGTTAATAACGCAAACAAAAAAAATGGAGATTGAAAATGAAGAAAAATAAAAATTACAATAAATGCGATATGAAGAAAAAAATATACATGCTGTACTTTTATTTTTTCATAAAGATACTTGAGAGTTCAGCAATATCAAGGCGCTTAGGAGTTAATTATGGAAGATAATTTATGAAAAGAAATATTTTTGCTTTATTACTCTTTGTAATACTAAATAGTAGTTGCAGTACAGGAGATAGAGGGTGTAGATCTGGTGATAATTTTGATGGAAATTCGAATGAAATAGAGTCTCAATTTGAAACAAATAGCCCATATTATCTTGATAACTCTGGACGAAAATTAAGCGACAATTATAGTTTAGTCAAATGGCAAGATACTGGTTTTGTAACAAACGGAAAACAAATAGTTCTTGATATAGATGGTAGATGGTCTCCATGGGGGCAAGACTCAATGAATGAGGAGTACTTCGAAATAGAAAATGGAATCGAAGTTGTAAAAATAAGAACTATAGAAGATGTTTGTAGAAAATTTCTAGAAAAAAATGTTCCAATTCCAGGATTAGGAGATGCAACGAACGGAAGATATATTTTAATAAACAATCCATCTCGAAATGATGGAGGGTATCCATGCTGGCTTTCAAATGGAATCGGAGCGTATTTATTATTTAGAGATCCAGCGGATCCCAATCCAAATTCATCAACTATTGCAAATGAATCGCCTGCAAGCGGAACAATTCATCTTAATTCGCCTACTAATGAGATTAGCAATCGCTTCTCAGTTAATGTAAGCGAAATAAAAGATAGTGGAGGGACGCCAGCATTCTCTGACGATAAAATGAAAAAAGGTATGGAAATATGGGCAAAAATTTATGATAGTTATTATCCAGATAATTATGGATCGTATAGATTAAACTTTGTTGAGGGGGTCTTTAAAAGGGGGCAAGAATCATTGTTCCAGAAATGCTACGATTACGTAATGAAAGATATTATCGATACATCTGTCAATATTTTTAAAGCAATAATTGGAAATTTATTTTTTCAATCGGCAATTCGAACAATATTAATTTTATATATTACTTTGACAGGAATATTTTTTACTCTAGGATTTATTCAAATGTCAGCAGCTGAGATATTTATTAGGGTTTTTAAAATTGGACTAATCGCTGTGCTTTTTACACCAGATGCATGGGATTTCTTTTACAGATATCTCTTCAAATTTTATATTGATGGAGTTTTAGAAATGTGCAATATAATAGTCACAAGTGATAAATTTGACTCAGAAAAACCATTCGCATTTCTTGACTATCTTTCAAACAAAGTCACAAACCCATATATAATGAATAGAATAACAGCATTACTGAATGCAAACCTAATTCTTGGGTTGCTATGGTCATTTATTTTAGCATTAATACTATTTTTCTTTACAATGACCATTGCAATGTCATTTATATCATTCGTTATTGCAATGATATTGCTATATTTTATCACCATGATGTTTCCGATTTTTCTCGTTTTTATATTATTCAATTATACAAAAACATACTTTCAGCAGTGGATAGATGCTGTTCTCGGATATTCGATGCAAATTATTTTAACTTTTGTATCTTTAGCTTTTATGGCTGAAATTATACAAGCTCAAATGCAAAAAATTCTCGGCTTCAGAATGTGCGTTGCAGCAACTTATCACTTCAATCCATTCTCAGATGTAAGCGGATCAGACGTTGATAATCACCCACTAACAATTGCTCAATGGGCTCCTGGGGAAAAAGATTGGTATTCCCCAATAACATTTTGGGGAATAGTTGTACCTGGGTATAATATGTATGAACTCTTTGTCAAGGTGCATTATAAATTCGATTACTCTGTAGAAAAATTTCTTGCTCCTCCAGAGTATAAAGAATATAGATATAGATACAAATCCTTACCGTTTTTAGAGCCTGATGAAAATTACGATATTGCGAATGGAAAACCATCTGGATACGACAGATGTAGCAATAGAAAAACTGCAGAAAATTGCCACCCAGATGTTGTATTTCCAGATGGAGTTGGGCAAGAAGAGCATGACAGAATAGCAAAAATGATGTTCCCAAGTGAGAATAATTCTTATGAATTTGTATCATTCATAGATCTTCTTGGATTAGTTATTTTGATTTTTATTTCATGGAGGATCAATATCGACGTCATCCCATCTCTTTCCTACACTATGGCGATAGTACAAAAAGATTACATACCACCCGAAATGTTTGGCATGACTTCAATGCAAAATTTCTACAGAAGCTCAATAGAGGTTCTTGGGAAGATGAGCGATAGCAAAAACACAGTTGTTCAATGGATGGGTAGGATACCTATGATGATCATCAATCCTGATGTTGGTTTTTCTGAGATGATAACTTTTAGAAAGCAAATCACAGGGAGCGGTGCATACAATAATGTTATGAAGAAATTGCATTTAGATAATTTAACAGAAAGAATTTTTGGTCAAAAAATCTCTGGGATGAGCGATTTTCTTAAATTAACGCCAGCTGAAAAAGATGCTCTATTTTACAATCCAGATGGTTCGTTACGCATGAAAAGTCAAGATATATTTATCGATAAAGATGGAAACCATTTAATAAAATTAAATGATGCAACAATATTTAGAGATGCTGATGGAAATCAATTAATAAAAGCAATAGATCCAAACGATCCGAATAAATTTACTTACAAAAGAATGAATGATGGTATAGAGATTAATCAAGCGAACGTAAAAGAATTTAAAATGACTGATGCATATGCTGACTTAAATGGTCGTATTATATACAACAAAGAGACGTCAACGGAGACTGGCAAGACAGAGTCTAGAAAAAATGGCATCATAGATAATTACGACTCTAAAATCGAGCTTCTTGAAGCAGGGAAAGCATACAAAGATGAGTGGTGGGCACAGGACATGTTGAAAAAGGATGCCGCAGATATTCATGGAACAGCAGACGAAAATAGATTTGCAAGAGCTGGGCATCAAGTTTTTGACGCTATAAAAGATTCAATGGGTCTTTTATCAGACAAAGCGAGAGCGAAGGATGAAGCAATAGATGTTGAAAATTTAAGAGTGTTACACAAATGGCAGGATGAAATTGGTGGCAGAATTGATTGGCTTGAATCAAAATGGGATAAATTTGGTAGTAGTGCATTTGGAAAAGCTATGGATCCTACGCATAGTTTAAGTGGAGATCTTTTTGGAACTACGAGCTTCAATCCATTCAGAGAAGATAAACCTGAGAGTGAGTATGAGTGGAGGGAGAATCCGTTTAAAAAAGCGGCCGAATCATTCTCAAATTCTTTCGAAAGACATGAAGGGTTTATTGAAAAAGCCGCAAATGCTCTTGCAGGAGATGCAATAAATAAATGGGCGCAGAAAAATCATTATGTGAAAGATGATGAGTTGGTATTTAAGCATGAAGAGACTGTTGGGGGCGCATTAGGTAAATTCTTCCATGAAGATGAAAAAAGCATTTTTACTCCCAAATATAATAAAATCGCTGATATGGATTACGATGCTTACATGAAAGCTATAAATACAGGGTGGGAAAATAGACTTGATAACAGAAACTCAGACAATAAAGAAAAAAAAGATGACAATCCTTACAAAAATGATGATAGTAACAAAAAAAACAATAGACCAGATCTCACTCAACCAAATGCAAATCAAAATCAAAATAAAAAGATAGACAAAAAGAAAAAGAAAAATGGAAGTGACGATGACGATGATTGAAATTTAATTTTCAAAAAAATTTGCATTTATAGATTTATATTCGTACAATATAAATATTAATTTTTTAATGTTCATATGTTTTATAACGGCCAAAAGATTGAAACAAAGAGATTGATTGGTGTTTGCAAAAAAGAAAATAACTCAGATCCAAAAATAACTTTCAAAAATCATATGAACGAAGAGGTATGCTATATATCAATCATAGAAAAAAGAAAGTGCATTGAATTAATTATACACACAGCAGAAAAATTTAGGAATAAAGGATATATGAGCGAAGCTTTAAATGAATTTTTTATCACCGCCTTTAAGAATAGCCCAAAATTACTGATTAATAATTATATTAGTAAATCGAACGACTCTTCAATGCACCTGCATAAAAAATTTGGATTCAAGGAGTCAAATAATAATTTTTGGTCGCTTAATAAGATGCAATTTAAAAAAAATAACGAAAGTGAAAAACGAATCTTAAAAGAGGAATATTTCTTTTTAAGCGAAGTTCAAGAAAATATCAATTTTGAAAAAAACTTTTTACAAAGCTTTAATTTATAAATTGCCAATCATTCTAGGGTTAGTTCCCTAGAACTTTAGGGGTAAATCGTCGAATCGAATGAAATTAATAGTCCATTCCACCCATACCACCCATTCCTCCCATACCACCAGGCATTCCACCAGCTGGAGCTTTTTCTTCTTCTTTAGTAAAATACACAGCTCCTTCAGTCATCAAAAGCATATAAATTGTATTGATTGCATTCATAAACGCAACTCTCAACACTTTTGCTGGGTCGATGATGTTCTCATACGCTCCAACATAATTGCCTGTCAAAGCATCATAAACAATCGAAATTTTTAAATTATCAATTGATAATTTATCTTTTTCAAACTGTTCGTGCAGTTTATTAATCACAACATCTGCAGATCTTCCTGTGTTTTCAACGATATGGCGAATATTAATCGCAAAAGCATCAAGAATTTTTTCTGCAACTAATTTTGCCTCACGAGTCAATTTGTTATTTTTATCGATTTCAGCTCTTAAAACATGAGCGATCGCCAATTGAGTCACGCCACCTCCAGGAACAATCCCATCAGCAACAGCTGCTCTCGTAGCATTTAAAGCATCTTCTATTCTATCTTTTAATTCTTTCACCTCTAATTCTGTTGTTCCACCAACTTTAATTACTGCAACTCCGCCAGATAATTTAGCTAATCTTTCTTGTAATTTTTCTTTTTCATAATCTGATGTAGTTTCAGCGATTTGATTTTTGATAAACGACAATCTTGAATCAATCTCCTGCTTATCCCCAGCGCCACCAACAACCACTGTACTTTCTTTAGAAACAGTGATTCTTTTTGCAGTTCCGATAACTCCAGGAATTAAAGTTAAATCCTCTAAAGATTCGCCCGTTTCATCAACAATCACTTGACCGTTTGTTAAAATCGCTATATCTTTTAAAATTTCAGTTCTTTTATCACCAAATCCTGGAGCTTTAATTGCACAAACTTTTAAAGTTCCACGCAATCTGTTTAAAAGCAAAACGCTCAAAGCTTCGCCTTCAACATCATCAGCGATTATGAATAATGGTTTACCAGTTTTTGCAATCGATTCTACAAGATTCAAAATTTGATGAATGTTTGTGATTTTTTTGCTTGTAACTAAAATGTAAGGATCTTCCAACTCGCATATCATTTTTTCAGCATTTGTAACAAAATATGGAGATAGAAAGCCACGATCGAGATGCATCCCTGTCTTCAATTCAAGGCCGATTTTTTCAGAAGATTTGCTATCCTCAACAGTTATTACACCTTCAGCTCCAACTTTTTTCATCGCATCGGAAATGATAGAACCAACGATCTTATCACCATTCGCTGAAATCGTTGCAATTTTTTCAATTTCACCAGAATCAATGTTGATTTTACGAGCTATTTTTGACAAAGTTTCTTGAATAAGCTTTGTTGATTCGTCGTAACCATTCCGAATATCGATATTATTTACACCAGCTTTTCTTAATTTGAAAAGCTCTTTCGCTGCTTTATGACCAATATTAAAAGCTAAAGTCGTACCATCACCTGCCTCTTTATTTGTTTTTTCAACAGGCGTTTTCATGAATTGAGTCGACAAAGAATCTAATTCTTTTGGGAATTGATAAGATTTGATGATAGAGTATCCATCTTTTGTTATTTTTGGCTCACCGTAAGAGGATTCGATTGCAACACACAATCCTCCAGGTCCACTTGTTTTTGTAACTACAGAAGCTTTATCATAAACTTCAAGTAAATTGTCGTATAATTTGCTTGATAAGCAAACCTTTGTTTCTTTTTCAGTCATAATTTTTACCTATATTATAATCAATGATTAATCTTCAACTTTTGCTAAAATATGCTCGATACTTACAATGAAATATTCTTCATCTTCAATTTTATATTTATTTCCCATGTGTTTTTCAAGCAACACTCTATCTCCTTCTTTTAAGTTTATTTGAATTTTTTCATCTTTTGTTTCACTCACTTTTACAACGATGCAAGTTAAAAGCGATTCGTGCTTGTCTTGATCTGGTATATAAATGGAGCCTTTTTTTTCAATCTTTTCTTTTAGGATTTTTTTAACTAAAACTCTATCCCCTAAAGGAATTAACTTTGTCATAAATGAACCTCGTAATAATTTTTTGTTCATATATTATGTAGTTCTTTAAGTTTAAAATTCAAGTGAAAAATTACATTTGTGTAATAAAAAAAATTATAAATTTTTTTTATAATAAACCAATTGCGTTTGTTTTATATTTAAAATTCAAAGAGTGCGTGAAAATAAATCGCATTTTAAGGCACC
>CAIPFW010000044.1 GCA_903864455.1 uncultured Anaplasmataceae bacterium
CATTACTATTAATTGAATTAATTTAATTTAGTAAAGTAAATGGATACATCAAATGCTAAAGCATCATCTGAAGAGATAATAAAATATATACAATCCTCAAGTATTGCAACGAACGGAAAAGAGTTGGTTGAAGTACTGGTAGAAGGAATTCAATACTATAAATTAAAAGATCGTACTATAAATTTTGAATTCAATTTTGCGCAAAAAGATAACATGGAATTTATTTATAATTCTCCTACAATTTCTTTCAAATCGAACGACATAATTTATTTTATGATAGAATGCCAATTCTCAGAACCGAGACTAAAATCATTAGTAATATCAAAGATAGCGCTTGAAGCACTTGAGATGCAAGAAGCGACAAGAGTCGTGGATGAATTCTCACCTGATTATTTGGGCTTATCTTTCAATGAATTTATTCAATTTTGCTTCGAATTATCAAAAAAATTTCCTGAGATAAATTTTGATAAAGGATTTAAACAAGAATTTGAAAAAATATCTTCACAATCAAAAAACATAGAAGTTAATTCCGCGAATCAAATTGAATCGCAAGTAAAGGAAAGCAATACACTGCGTGATATTTCTGAGCAATGTACGAAACTTGATATTGCACCTAGTTGTCTTACAAGCTGAGAAAATGATTGACCATTGAAATCATTCAAAAATTCAACTCGTCTTTCACTTCTTCTCTTTCAAGTCCAGTTTTAAATGCAATTCTTTTAATTGCTTTTCGGAGACATTTGAAGGAGCTGACATCATCAAATCTTGAGCATTTTGATTCAATGGGAAGCAAATCACCTCACGAATATTGGGCTCGTCAGCAATGAGCATTATCATTCTGTCAATCCCCGGTGCAAAACCACCATGCGGAGGAGCACCAAACTTAAATGCATTGATCATTCCTGAGAATTTCGTATCAACATCATCCTTCGAATATCCAGCAATTTCAAATGCTTTATACATTATCTCAGGTTTATGATTTCGAATCGCACCCGACGAAATCTCTATTCCATTACACACCAAATCGTATTGATATGCATCAATCTCGAGAGGATTTTTATTCATCAATGCATCTAAGCCACCTTGCGGCATAGAGAATGGATTATGAGAGAAGTCGATTTTACCATCATCGTTCAATTCATACATTGGGAAATCAACGACCCAGCAAAATATAAACTCATTTTTATTAATTAAATTCAACTCCTCTGCGATTTTTTTTCTCATTTCGCCCATCAATTTCGCAGCTTTCAACTCCTCGTCGCAAGAAAAAAATACGACATCACCATCTTTAACATTCAATTTTTCTTTTAATTTTTCGAGACGATCTTTTTCCAAGTTTTTAGCAATCGGACTATTCGCTTCACCATTTTCGAAAATTATATATCCGAGGCCGCCACATTTTAATTCGTTTTTCACGTAGTCATTTTTTTTATCGCAAAAACCACGACCTAAGTTCGCCACATTGGGCACAACCATAGCTCTTACAACAGATTTATTTGCAGCGATTGCTTTTGCAAAAATACCAAAAGACGAGCCATCGAAAATTTCAGTCACATCTTCAATGAATAATGGATTTCTCAGGTCAGGCTTATCCGACCCATATTTCAACATCGATTCTTTATACTTAATTCTTGGAAATGGCAATGGATTGATTTTAAAATCACTCAACGCCTTGAATGTATTATAAATTACAGGTGCAACTGTTTCAAAAACATCTTCCTGAGTTACAAATGACATTTCGAGGTCAAGCTGATAAAATTCACCTGGAGATCTGTCAGCTCGAGAATCCTCATCTCTAAAACATGGTGCAATTTGAAAATATTTATCAAACCCAGAAACCATCAATAATTGCTTAAATTGTTGTGGCGCTTGTGGCAAAGCATAAAATTTCCCTGGATGTATACGACTTGGAACGAGGAAATCTCTCGCGCCTTCAGGAGAAGAAGCAGTCAAAATTGGCGTCTGAAACTCCATAAAACCTCTTGACAACATCTCTTCTCGAATTTTTTGAATGAACTTTGAGCGTAAAATAATGTTTTTATGCGGATCCTCACGCCTTAAATCCAAAAATCTATATCTCCAGCGAATATCGTTATTATATCTTTCATTATTATCAACCTGAAGTGGAAGTTCAGCCGCAGCAGACTCTATAATCATTTCTTTAACGATGACTTCAATCTCACCTGTTTTCAAATTTTTATTAATATTCTCTGAGCTTCGAGCGATGACATTCCCTTCAATCAAAATCACCGATTCAACACGAATATGGTCGATTTGCTCTATAAGCTTTTCATCATTTAAAACAAGTTGTGTAACGCCATAATGATCACGCAAATCAATAAAAACAATTCCACCATGCGATCTTTTACGAAAAATCCAGCCAGATAATTTAACTACTTCATTGATATTATTTTTATTTAATTCTCCACAATGATGCGTTCGATACATATTTTGTATAATTGTTGACATTTGTTTGACAAAAATTTAATTAAAAAATTATACAATAAATGATTGATTTTCGCTATAAAATAAATTAAAAAATGCCTTAAAGATGAGATTATTTTTGCCCTAAAGATATAATGTTCAAATAAAATTGAATTTTTTTTTTCATATACCCCTGTAAATCTTTTTTTTCATTTACGGACAGCTCTCTGTTAAAAGACTCAATTTCATCACTGAGTTTGAAAAAATGAATCGAAAGCGCTCCTATATTATATATATTTACATCATTCTCGATGATATTTAAATCGGGAAATGCATTAGCGCATATCGAATTAATTTTTTTTATACAATTATCATAATGAGTCGCCCTTCTAAAAAAATGCGTATCATTATATAAATCAAAACTTTTTACACTGGAGCGCAATTTTTGAATTTTTGATGCGTTCAAAATTGTAGATGCATATTGAGTAATGCATTGATCGATAGTCAATTTTATTTTTTGCTCCGAAGAACTGGGCGTCTCTTGATTTTTTACACTCTTTTGCATTTCAAGGATTTCTTGATCTGCTCTTTCTAATATATTCGAACTCATAAAATTTGTATTATTAATTATTTATCTTCATATAGTATACCTTTAGTAGTAAATTAAAGATAAAACGACATCGCTTATACATTTTTTTTTAATAAAGTTCTTATAGCTCAATATTCCTGCCAAAGTTTTAAAACTTATTTCATTTGTACGTCAGTTCATTCGCTTGACTATTTTTTTAAAACTCTGTATCATAAGTTGAAATTTTAATAAAATTTTTATGAATATAAGTTCATCTAACGATAAGAAGAAAAATTCAAATTATCAATATTTTAAAGATTTATTTAAAGAATCTATATACGTAGCCTCTCGAGAATATCATGAAGGAACGGATGACAATAATTTACCGGGAAAAATCTCAATTTTACCAACAAAGCCATTGTTAACACAGCATGATTTATCCCTTGCATATTCACCGGGAGTTGCGGGCCCATGTTATGAAATTTATGATGATCCATATGCGCTTTATAGATACACTGCAAAAGGAAATATGGTTGCTGTAGTAAGTGATGGGTCGGCAGTTCTTGGCTTAGGCGATATAGGAGCGAATGCATCCTTACCCGTAATGGAAGGAAAAGCGGTTTTATTTAAAAAATTTTCAGGAATCGATTCTATTCCAATCATCATAAATAGTCAAGATGTCGACCATATCGTCAACACAATTGCATCAATAAGCGGATCTTGGGGTGGAATTAATTTAGAAGATATATCAGGTCCACGATGTTTTGAAATTGAAAAAAGACTGCAAGATATGCTTGATATACCCGTTTTTCATGACGATCAGCATGGAACTGCAATCGTTTGCGGTGCAGGATTGATAAACGCATTAGATATTACAAAACAAAAAATTGAAAATATAAAAATGGTTGTTTGCGGTGCAGGCGCCGCTGGAATTGCATGTTTGAGATTTTTTATTCTCCTTGGTGTAAAAAAAGAAAATATTATTTTATGCGACAGAGATGGCGTTGTTTATGAAGGCAGAAAGGAGGGGATGGATGATGTCAAAGCCGAATTTGCAGTCAAAACAGACAAATTCAAAACTCTTTCAGATGCAATAAAAGGTGCAAATGTTTTCATAGGATTATCGGCTGCGGGCGCTTTAACAGCGGAAATGCTCATGTCGATGGCTTCAAATCCCATCATTTTTGCAATGGCAAATCCAGAACCAGAAATTCGCCCAGAAATCGCAAAAGAACTCAGATCCGATATCATCATTGCAACTGGTCGTTCTGACTATCCCAATCAGGTCAATAATGTTATGGGCTTTCCGTATATTTTCCGTGGTGCTCTTGACACTCATGCAAGAAAAATAAACGATGAAATGAAGCTCGCCGCAGCATACGCCATCGCTGATTTAGCAAGACAACCGATTCATGATGATGTCTTCACTTCATATTCTGGAAGAAATTTCGAGTATGGCGCCGAATATATTATTCCTGTTCCTTTCGACCCAAGATTAATTGGGATTGTATCGTCTGCAGTTGCTGAAGCTGCCATGAAATCAGGAGTTGCAAGAAAAAATATCGCTGATATTGAGGCATATAAAAGAAAATTAACGGCAAAACTCGATCCTACAATTAATTTATTTCAGCTTTTACATGAAAAAGTGAAAGTCAAACCAAAAAGAGTGATTTTCGCAGAAGGTGAAGAAGAAAAAGTTTTACGCGCAGCATTGCAATGGGTCGAAGGTGGCTACGGCTCTGCGATTTTAGTTGGTGATAAAGACACAGTTGAAAAAGTTGCAGAAAAAATTGGAATCAAGTTACAAGAGAATAAAAAAATCATCATTGTGAACTCCTCGCTTTGCAGTGAAAAAGATATTAATCGATATGTAGAATATTATTACAAACGAAATCAGCGAAAAGGAAAAATATATCGAGACTGCGTTCGTGAAGTCAAAACTGATAGAAATATCTTCGCATCTTGCATTCTTGGTTGTGGCGATGGGGATGGTATGGTCACAGGGTTGACGAGGAATTATTATGAAGCTTTAAAAGATGTCAAAAAAGCTATCGATTCTGATGAATTATTATTCGGCATCTCGGCAATTATCACAAAAGGTCGCACAGTTTTCATGGCTGATACGGCGATAAATGATTCTCCAAACGCTGAGCAATTGGCGGGAATTGCGATTCGTAGTGCCAAAATCGTTCAGGCAATCGGCCATGTGCCGAGAGTTGCATTACTTTCATATGCTACATTTGGCAATCCATGTGATGGTGAGCGAGCTGGCGCTATCAGAGCCGCGACTGAAATTTTGAGAAAAGATACTACGCTGAATTTTGAGTGGGATGGTGAGATGTCTGCGGAAGTTGCGTTAAATCAGGAACTTTTAAACAAATATCCTTTCTCAAATCTCACTCAACCTGCGAATATATTAATTACTCCTGGGCTTCACTCAGCCGATATTTCTCAAAAATTGATAAAATCTTTGACGGATGGAATTTTAGTTGGCCCTATTCTCATAGGGTTTAAAAATCCTGTTCAGATTTTGCCAATGAACGCATCGGTGAACGAGATTGTAAATATAGCCGCTTTAACAGCTTCTGGAATTTTGGAATAAATTTTAAAACAAAATTCAAACTTTAAATTTTAAAGTTTAAAGTTTAAAGTTTAAATGCAAGATGAAAATTTTGCATTGTATATTTTATTATGAAGGATCTATCCCTGTGTTATTATTTATTGTTTTGAATCGATCGCCATTCTTATTAATCAATATTGTTGTAGCATCTGGATTCGGACGACGTTTTTCATAATCTACAACTTGACTTATAATATTATCCAATTTTTGAAGCAATAATCGTTTTGGATCATCAGAGTCTAGCAACTCATAGTTACTGTCATTTTCATCATCATAAGTAAGCAACAATCTTTCCTGAGCTGAATCATAAATGAAATTTGCTGATGGATCTAATTGGCTTATCGAAAAAACATGATCTTCCATCTCTTTATCGTTTTCAATTTTTTCTATAGGTATTCTCTTTGAAATCAATAAACCCGTATAACTATCATTCCTACAAACCACGTCTTCGTTGCAATTCGATAATGCAGTTTTCAACAACTTCATATGCTTGAGAAAATTTTCTCTATCTTCATTGCTCTGCAACACTTCTTCTATCTTTTCATCATCAATTTTGACTTCTTTAATTTGTTGTGGAATTGCTGAAGCTACTACTGTTGATGTTTCGTGAGATGATGTCATTGGAAATGGTGGATTTTTAATTTCATTATTATCATCAACAGCATTATTTTTTTCTTCCAATTGACGAATTACACCGTCAATTTTTTCAATTAGATAGTCTTTGAATGAATCGGTGTTTTCGGATTTGTCTTTTTCATAATCTTTAAGCTTGATAACAAGTGTTCTCCAACCGAAACCACAAAGATTCTTAACTCCTGCTTTCTTCATTCTTGCGTTGAATTCTGTCAGTTTCAAGTTATCTTTTTCTGTTAATTCTGTAATTGCTATTTTATTATAATGATCAACTGCGCCCCATTCTATACTTTCAATCGTCTGAACTCTAGATATCAACTTTTTCATTAACTTCAATCCCTCAATAAATTGAGCATCATTCATGTTTTCCCATCCTACTGCCAATATTGCTTTTTCTTCTTCTGTGAGTATAGATTCTTTTGGTTTCTGTATAGGATTCTTCTTTTGATAATCTTCAACTCTCGTTTTTATATGATTCAATCTAGCGAGTAATAATTTATGAAGATTATATTCTTCGGTGAGATTGTTAAATTGTGATACGGCGGGATTCACATCCAACATGCGATTATTAAATGCGATATGATTGAATATTGTATCAAGTCGAGCTATTTGCACCATACGACTCTGTGTAAAATTTATATACTCAATATTATCGATACTATATTTCCCTTCTATTCTAGACTCTGAGCTTATATTTTGAATACATTTTTCCACATTCTTTAAAAAATCTGGATTTTTGTCCAACACGTCTTTTATTTTGTCATCTGGAATTTCTGGTAAAGCTGGAGTTGGAGTTGGAGTTGGAGTTGGAGTTGGAGTTGGAGTTAAATCTTTATCTAATTTATTTCTATTGTGAGCGCGCAAGAAGTTCCTCAGCAAAAATAACAATCCAACAATGACAGCTAAAATACCTACGACCAACCCTCCTATGACAAGTGGATTTTTTATCGACATCTCTTTTAAATTCGCCATAAATTTTTATAAAAAAATAACATTATTTCATAATAACATATTTTTTAATAACAAACAAATTCTTTTTATTTTAGTAAATTATTTCTTAATATTTCATTCCGATCTGAAAACTTATTGCACTTATTTTGCACATAAATTTTGCAAGCTGACAATACTTATAAATATAAATTTTCCCAGTGAGCGAATGTCACTTTTATTCAATCTCATGAAAATTTTTTAATTCATGAATTTGGCTCAATTCAACAAAATCAAAAAAATTATTCGCTGATTGAAAAAATTGCTCTTTATTCCCACTTACATAAAAATCTATTTTTTGCTTTGACTCATTCTCATTCAATAAATTATTTTCTTGTAAAAAGTTCAGAACCTTCATGCACAAAAAATCATCAGGATTTAAAATTTCTATAATTTTTTGATGCTCAGAAAAAATCTTTCTGATTTTTGTATCGAGGTGTTGATAATGCGTGCAACCATAAATCAAGATTCTAATTTCTGAATTCTTTAAAATTTCATCGAAATATTGTAATAATATTTTATCAATTTGCTCTTCATTGATTCGATTACTTTCTATAATTGAAACTAATTCTGGGCAAGGAATTTGAATGACATGAATTTTTGGATTATAAAATTGAAACTTTTGTAAATATATATTACTTTTTACAGTTCCATTTGTAGCAATTACTGCGATAGCTTTGCTATCATTATTTTTCGAAATATCGTATACGATTGGAGAAATAATATCAAAAACTTCTGTTGAATTCGTAATCTCTTTTATTGCATTTAGAGAGTTTGATGAGCTTGTATTACATGGAATCAAAATAACTTTTACATTCTTTTCAACTAAAAATTTTGCAATATTTGTTGAAAATTTTATTATTTCTTCTTTGTTTTTATCACCATAAGGTAAATTGATATTATCGGCGAAATAAAGAAAATCCTCATTTGGAAGCTTTTCTTTCAGAATTTTTAATGTATTTAACCCCCCTATTCCGCTATCAAAAATTCCTATTGGACTGCGATTTTTCATTTATAATATTGTTGATTAATGAGAATAAACATCCGTATACAATTCAACATCATCTGGCTCTTTTGCCTCTAACGACAGTCTTGCAACTTCATTCATTCTATCAAAAATTTCATCGTCAATTTTGTCACACTCACTCTCTGTTGAGATTTTATTTTCAATTAAATAATTTTTTATTTGTGTAATTGGGTCGACTTTTTTGTATTCGTCAATTTCGCTTTTATCTCTATATTTTCCAGGATCTGACATCGAATGCCCTCGAAATCTATAAGTTTTCATTTCAAGCAATACAGGTCTTTTTTTCTCGATACAAAATTCTCGTGCATTTTTTATTTTTGAATATACATCGAAAAAATTCATTCCATCAACTTCCGCCCCTATAACACCAAAAGGTAATCCCCTGTTAAAAAAATGAGTATCGTAAACAGCCCTTTCAATTGAAGTTCCCATAGCGTATCCATTATTCTCGATAATATATATCACGGGTAAATTCCAAAGTGAAGCCATATTCATCGATTCATAAAATTGTCCTTGATTTGCACCACCATCACCCATGTATGTATAGCAAACATTTGGTTTGTTATTATATTTCATTTCGAAAGCAATGCCTGTGCCAAGTGCGGTTTGCGCGCCAACAATTCCATGTCCACCATAAAATTTTTTCTCCAAATCGAAGATGTGCATCGAACCGCCCTTTCCTTTTGAACAACCTATTTCACGACCAGTCAATTCGCCCATAATTTTTACTGGGTCGCCACCGCATGCATACATCAAACCATGATCTCTATAACTTGTAATATATGCATCATCTTTTTTTCCAGCTCTCACATTCCCAACCGCAATCGCTTCTTGCCCATTGTATAAGTGGCAGAAACCTGCGATTGAACCTTTTGCATATAAATCGGCGACTCTTTCTTCAAATTTTCTCAGCTCGACCATCAACTTATAAATACTCTTTAAATCCTCATTTGAAAATTCTTTTTTAATATCGATTTTTTTATCAAAAATTTTTGATAATTCTTCGATATCATCTCTAAAAAATTGTTTATTCATTGTATTTTGTCTCAATGTATTCAGTTATTATTAATCTTTTTATCGAAAAAATCAACGCAATTTGTTTGCTTTAGCTATAAATTTCTTAAAAAATTTTGAAAAAGTAAATAATTAAGTTA
>CAIPFW010000045.1 GCA_903864455.1 uncultured Anaplasmataceae bacterium
ATGATTTTTTTGAAATAAAAGCAGATCTCAGTAGTAAAATTTTTGATTCAAGCGGATACGATTCTAAAGTAGAGATTGTAACAAATAGTGAAAAGCTTGTTTATAGTGGAGAAATAAACTTTCAAAACAATGAATTGTATAGAATCGATAGCGAGATTAAGGCGAGCGGTGCAAATATAGAAAAAATCTTGAGATTATTTTCTTGGAATGAAAGAAAATATCAATCCTACAACGATAAAAAAAAATTTACACTCGACGCAAAGGTCAATTTTGAAAAAAATATATTAAAAATTAGTAATATAAAATATGAAAAAGGTGATACCCAAATCAATGGAGAAGTTTTATACGACAATGCTGAAAATCAAGTCAATATCAATTTAAATATTAATGAATTACAAGTTTTTAATTCTGAAGTCGAGTCCAATCTCTTCAATTTAAAAAATCAAATCTTAGACGACAAACCAAGTCAGATTATGAATTTATTTAATTATTATAATTTTATTGAAAGCTTAAATTATAATTTAGATTTAAAAATCGAAAAAGTAAAAATTTCAAACGATCATGAGATTAGTGACCTTAATTTTATCGCCTCCGCAAAAGATAAAAAAACTCTCATAAAAAAATTGAATGGGAAACTTGACAAAAAATACAACATATCCACGGTCGGTGAGATTTTGAATAATGGCGTGAGAAATCAGCTGAGAATGAAAGTTCTTATTCCGCTTGACAATAAAAATGAAAAAATTGATGTGACTTTCGGCTATATTGATGGCTATATTACTTTCAATAATATAAATATCGTTCAGGATGACTTGATTGTATCTGGAAAAGCAAATCTCAGTTTAAACAAACAAATCAATTTTCTTTCAGGCGAGATCAATGTATCAAACTATAATGTGAGTAATTTTTTGAAAAAAATGAGTCGCTTTCTTGAAAACAAGGATGGTGATAAAAACGGCATTTTAACAAATATACTTTTGCTAGCGAATAAAATAAAAATAAATAGTGATTTAAAAATTAACCTCAAAGATTCAACTATAAATGGCAATAAAGTTGAAGACCTTTCATTTTTGATAAAAAATGACGAAAAAAGAATTAGTATTATCGATGAATTGAGAGATGAAAAATTTTTCTCACTCAAGGACAGATACGAATTATCTCTGAATGAATTGAGGCCGCAGTTAAAAATTAAAATCAATGGCAATACTTTAAATATTAAAAGTTTGTTAAAATTATTTCGAATCGAAGATGGATTTTTTCATAATTATTTTCTTTTTTCCGACGCAGAATTGAGAAAAAAAACCGATAAAGCAATTCTCAAGGATGTAAAAATAAATTTTGAAAAATTCCATAATATCGATTTTTCTATCGAAAGTGCAGTTCGAGATGTCGTTTATAATCAAATAAAGATAGATAATTTTGTATGTTCGGTATCAACAAAATCAAATATTATAAAAATAAATTCTTGTTCATCAAAAATAGAGCAAGGAAAAATAGACCTTCAAGGTAATTTCAATCTCGAAGATAATTCTATCGCTTCAATGATAAAAGTCGATAGTTTAAATTTTAATAATTTATCGAAAAAAAAGAGAGAAAAGCCAATGTTCGTCAGCGCTACAGGTAAATTTTTCTCATCAGGAAGTACGATTCCGTTATTTATTAAAAATGCTGTTGGGCGTTTCGAATATTTGTCATATAACTACCACGTAGATAATTTGAATTTGGATCTTTTCGTCAGCAATACTCAAACTTTAAAAAATTATTCCGATTTAATTTCATTGTCGGAACGGTCTGTCGTGTCGGGTGAGACGATTTTTAATGATTTGAAGGGTTCGCTCGATATGCGAGATGGAATAATTTCAACAAATTTTCAATTTTCCAGCGATAAATTCACGGGTGCTGGCATTTTCAATATTTCTGGTCAATCTTCGATTTTCAAAGGATTGACTCGAATCGCATTCATCCCCATAAACTATAAAAATGTGATTTATGCTGATTTGGACTGGGGTGGAAATTTATACAACACGAACAAAGCATTCAATATAGAAAAATTAAAAGGATTGGTTGGTCGCTATTAAACCGAACCTACATCCTTCCTTCGCTCATTTGAATTTTTTCCTCAATATTGCCCTCACAAGACAAAATCACATTTTGTATTTTTTTATAACAATTGACCAGCTCATTCTGCGTTATACAGTATGGCGGTAAAATATAAAGATTTTTACC
>CAIPFW010000046.1 GCA_903864455.1 uncultured Anaplasmataceae bacterium
GGATTACTCGTTAAAGTTTGCAATGCGGTAGGGGTTACCGTATAAAGCTTGGGGAGCTACCTAGGTTGCTAGGAGCTGTGAACCAAGAAGCCCAACCGAAATCTAAAGATTTTTCCTCTTTAGCCGTTGGGTAACTCACATTAATATATATAGCTTTCTTCATTAAGAATTTTTTAAAACAATTTGAAAATAAATACAACAAATCTATGAAAATTATTGACCGATTAAGCAAAATCATTATAATCAATTTATTATTTTAAAAAAATTCATAGAAATATGAAGAATATACAATTAAAAATCCTTCCACATTTGTCGCAATATCGTGATACGATCGATGAGATGGAGATGGTTGTGAATCGAATTATTCAGAAAAAACAGAATGGCGAGATGTGGTTTTTGGAATATAATCACACATATACTGCTGGTTCGAGCGCTGATTCAAACGATATCAAAAATCAAGATATCGAAATTATTCAAACAAATCGAGGTGGAAAGCACACATATCACGGCCCCGGGCAACGTGTAATTTATCTCATGATGGACCTGCATGATATTTTTGGTGAAAAGCCCGATTTACGCCAATATATTTCGATGCTGGAAGATTGGGTCATTTTATCTCTAGATGATATCGGCATCGATGCATCAAAATCCGAGATTAATCGAGGTGTTTGGTGTGGCAGCAATAAAATCGTAGCAATTGGAGTGCGGTTAAATAAATGGGTTTCTTATCACGGAATCGCAATCAATATCTCAACAGACCTATCTCATTATAATGATTTCATACCATGCGGAATCGATGGAGGTGACTTTGGCATCACATCAATCTCTCAAGAATTAAAAAAAGATTATTTTATGCGTGTTTTTGACAATGTGTTGATAGAAAATTTTAACAAAATTTTTGATTTTAATATCATTTATTAATCATAAATTGTCTATTATTGAAATGGAATCAGCATTTTTCCATTCAAAATCATAAAAAATTCATAATTTTCAAAATAATAACTAACTTCATTAATATATTTGACAAAGCTCAATGAATAAATTAAGATATGATTATTAAATAAATAATTGTAATAAATATGGGAATTTTTGATACCTATTACTACCTAAGGGAGGCTATTTTTGGCAAAATTGAAAATATAAAAGATGCTTCTCAAAGTTTGCTCAATCAAGACGAACTCATTCTACCGGAAGATGGAATAAATTTTAAAGGCTTAAACGATGAATATCAAGAGTTAATCGAGAAAAATTCATCACAAGAAGAAGATAATTCTTATTTGGAAGATATATTACCAGATGTCGAAACAGAAAAAAAAGAAAATATAGAAGAAAAAAAAGAAGAAGAGTCTCAATTAACTGAGAATCAAGAAGCGAACGACAATTTAGAATTTGCGAAGCAAATCGCAAAAAAAAGCCTTTTTGCCTTATGCACGGCGAGCTTAACCGTCTCTACGATGAGCTTATGTACAGGGGTTGCGCTTACGAGATTGGCAATGCGAGGTACTACAGTCGTTTTAGCAAATAGTCTCTACGGTATATCGAATGGAATTCATGCGGTTGAATTCAACACAAAGAGCGATAAAATGGAGCTCTCTGAAAAAATGATAAAAAGAGCTGTGAACTTAGGAATGGAGTGTGTATCTTTGTCGATATATGCTCTTGGGGCTGCTGTAAGTCTTGTAGACTTAGCGAATAGTTATACTATAGACCTCACAATAAAAAAAGCGAATGAATTCGTAGAATCATCTTTGACAAGTCATTTAGAGTCAGAGGGTTTCACTGGATGCAAAAAAGGAGTAGAAAAATATTTCAATGCAATCAATGATATTCCTGAAAAAGCTCTGCAAATGATATCGGGCAGCGAATCAAATGTGCCGAAAAAAGCTATTAAAGCTGATTAAATCATACACTCACAATCATTCCGTCGTATCCAAAACTCATATTTTCTTCTAAATATGATCTGTCGTCATAATCTATGAAGTGACCCATATGAGTGAAAATCAATCTTTCAGATTTTACGATTTCGTTATAAAATTTAATTTTTTCAAAACTCATATGAGCATCATTCCCTTCTTTCAAAGTCAAAGATATAATCCAAGTTTTTAATTTTGCGTTTTTCAATAATTCTATGCTTTCTTGTGGGAATTCGTGAACATCAGTCGAATAAGCAAAATGATAATCTGGAAGCAAATATCCAGCGCTATGAATGCGACCGTGATGCTGTTGAAATGTTTGAATTTTTAACCCATTAATATTAAAGCTCTCGTAATTCGAAAGAATATGACCGAAAAGTGATTTTTTTGGAAAATCGTTATCCGCCTCAAAAAAAACTCTCGACCCTTGATTTGCATAATCGATTGATTTAAAAAGATATTTAAAATTATTGTAACAATGGTTCAGCGTTTCATAATTGCCATATACATCTAAAATATCTTTTCGATAAAAAAAAGACGACCTCAAATCGTCCATCCCAACTACATGATCGGCATGTTTATGAGTGTATAAAACTTTATCGATGTGAGAAATATTCTCTCTTAACATTTGTTGACGCAAATCTGGCCCAGAATCGACTAGAATATTGGTGTAATTATATTGAATAAACAAAGATGTTCTTGTGCGATTATTTTTTAGATTTGTTGATTTGCATACATTGCAATCGCAACCTGTAATCGGACACCCAACGGATGCACCACATCCTAAAATCTTAATCAAAATATTATTCATCGATGAATTTATCCAAAAGTTAATTTTTATTTTTTAAAAAAAACATATAATATGTTACATTAAATATACAATTTAACTATATTTTATATGCATTTCAACAAAAAAATCTTCATTCTATCTTTGGTGTTTCTAATCAGCGGTTGTGCATCAAAAAAACCAAATCTATTGATGGAAAATGGACAACTTCACAGACCATCGATGAATCCAGGAGGTGATAATTTTGGCGATGATCCAGAATTTTGCAAATCTTACAATAAATTACAAATCAAAAAAGAAAAAGAATGCAGAAAGCCAAGACCTCACTGTGAGTTGGAGCCGTGCAATAAGCAAAGTCAAAATACACATGAGCAAATACAAATCGATGGTGATTGCCCGTTTGATGAAGATGGCGTGCCAAAAGGTGCAACTTTAATTGCCGTTCAAAATGCTAAAAAATCAAAACAAAATGATAATTGGTTTGATGGGAATTGCATTGAAAATGCAGAATTATCTGAGCAATTTGGAGGCGTTGTTGCAAATCGTTGTGAAAAAATAATTGAAGAAAAGCCGTTGCCAGAAGTCATTTTAAATAATGGAAAAAAAATAGTATCCGCTGATTGCGTTATGCTTGACGATAGCGATATCATTGAGTATGAAGATATGCCCAAAACTTCATACAAAAAGAAAAAATACAAAGCAAAAAAAAATGCTTGCAGTGGTGTGAAGATTCAAAAACCAATGAAGAAAGGTGATGGATGCTCGGACTTCGACCCAAATAAAAAAAAGAAATCTTTCAAAATTAGCTTTGAAAGAAAATAAAACGCCTCACTAGTTGCAAAATAAAAATTTTTACATATTATGAAAAGATAAGTTAAATCATCAATTGATGAGAATTTTGTATATTTTAATATTGCTTAATAATTCATATAATTGAAATTATATCTTATGTTTTTAATATATCTTTAATTTAAAAGATTTATAATTTTGAATAAAGTAAAAATTTTATAAAGAGAGTATAGAGGTGAGTTTTTTATGATGGTGAAATACAAAATTATTTTATTTTGCATATTCATCGGCTCTATATTGTTTTTAGGAAATTTGAGAATTAACTCTTCAATCAATCAATATATCAAAGATTTGGAAAGCAAAAATTATAAGATAAATTTCACATACAAAGAAAAGCTCATCTTGATATATAAAAACACTATCACGCTTCATAATTTTTATATCGAGGATTTGAATGATAGTGGCGAGATCGTAAACAATCTCAAAAAATATTCGAATTTAAAAGCAAAAAAATTGATTTTAAATTTTA
>CAIPFW010000047.1 GCA_903864455.1 uncultured Anaplasmataceae bacterium
TGCTGAAGAGATTGAGGCGAAGACTGGTTCAAGAGCAAATTAATGAAATAGTGCTTGCTTTAAAAGAATTACAAAAAATTGGAAAAGAGGGTCATTCGGTAAAATTTCTTTTGATGCAGGGAGGGCTTGGTCTAGCTGGGATGATGATGATGGCCCCTCTTTTAGTCATTATGTTTTTTGTATCTAAAGCCATAAAGAAAGCACGCGATCGTAACAATAATAATACGCAAAAATGCGCTTCGGAAATCAAATCTATGCTAAAAAAGATGTCGTATCTAATTATAAAACATTCGGAATAAAAAAATGTAAGCTGAATAATATTCAGAGTCCAGAAGATATGTTAAATGCAAATATGTTAAATGCAGACACTCTTCATCTGTTGCTTTCTGGAGGTAAATTGGAGTGTGAACAACACTCATACGATACAAAGACCGTGGAAAAATTTAATTCTTTTCTCGATGATCGTATCAATCAAAATGATATTACTCAATATTTAATTGAAAATTGCAGATTTTTAGATTTTAGAGAAATTGAGCGTCATGTTAGACCGATAATTCTTAGTGTTAAGATAAATCTCAATGATTCATCTCAACAAACAAATCAAAAAAAATAAGCGAGATTCTCGAATAATTCTCTTGGATTATAAGTTGCGATGCAGAGGAAAATTTGTTATTGATTACCGAGAAATTAAATGTTTTTTTAAAATAAACCCATTGCGTTTGTTTTGCGCTTAAAATTCAGCAACCATATGAAAATAAATCGCATTTTAAGGCACCTTACAGAAGGAAATCGAAGTGAGTTTGAAGTTTTTGTCGTCCGAAAATCGATAAAAATACGGAATTTTAAAGTTTTATGAGAAATGCAATGGGTTTAATAAATAATTTCTTTTTTAAGATTGTTTTTTTGATTAAAAAATTTAAAATCAAATAAAAAATTAGAATATTGAAATGAAATTAAAAATCGCAATTTTTATCTCTGGTCGTGGGTCAAATTTAGAAAATATTATTCATGCTATAAAAAACAACAAACTAAAAAACATAGAAATTGTTTGTGTTTTTTCAAACAAATCGAATGCATACGGTTTAGAAATCGCAAAATTAGCAAATATTCCGACCATTCTACTCGAATCTGGACATTTTGGCGAGGAGAGAAAAAAATACGAAGCAGAAGTTTTAAAACTTTTAATACCATTTTCCCCAGATTTAATTTGCTTAGCTGGCTTTATGAGAGTTTTGACGAGTGATTTTATCTCTCAATTTCCAGATAAAATTATCAATATACATCCATCAATACTTCCTTCGTTTAAAGGGGTTGACGGTCAAAAACAAGCTTATGATTATGGAGTAAAAATTACAGGATGTACAACGCATTATGTCGTCCCTGAGATCGATGCGGGTAAAATTATCGCTCAAGCATCCATCACCACTGAGAATTGCGATGATGAAAAAAAATTATCAGCAAAGATTTTGAAAGCTGAGCATTATTTATATCTTTATACTTTAGAGAAATTATCAGGCGGTGATTTCGAATCTTTAAAGGAAGAGGGTTGGAAAGAAAGAATTTTAATAAATTGAAAAAATAAAAAATATGAAGAAGATTTTATCAATTCAGTCACATGTCGCATGCGGATACGTTGGAAACAAAGTCGCAAGCTTTGTGATTCAAAGATTTGGACATGAGGTGGTTCAAATAAATAGTTTACAATTTTCAAATCACACAGGTTATAAAAATGGTTTTGAGGGAGATGCTTTCTCAAAAGAACATTTATTGTCGATATTCTCTGGCTTAAACAAAAATAATCTATTGAATGATGTAAATCATGGGATAACAGGTTATATTGGCAGCAAAGATTCAGCAGAAGCAATTTATGAAACAATTTTATCCCTTAAAAAACAAAACAAGAATTTTATTTATTTTTGTGACCCTGTCATGGGTGATAATTTTACTCACTGCTTTGTAAAGCCTGAGGTAAAAGATTTTTTATGTCAAAAATTAATAACATTGGCAAATGTAATTAAAGCCAATCATACAGAAGCTCAATTTCTTTTTAATAGAGATATAAATTCAGAAAACGATGCAAGAGATTTCTATGATTTCTTAGTTGAAAAAACTGAAAATCAAAATCTTATTCTTATAATCACCAGTTTTATGCGTGGAAAAGATATTGATAATGAAAAAATAAAAACTTTGATGGTAACCAGAGGTCAAAATTTTATTGTAGAAAATCATTTGCTGAATTTGCATCCACTCACTTGTGGAACAGGCGATCTTGTGACAGCTCTTTTTGCATCGTGTATAGCGAATAATATCGAAGAAAAAAAAGCTTTGAACCATACAATTAAAGCAATCTACAATATTTTAGAATATGGAGTGAAAAATCACACAATAGAGATGCAGCTCATCGCCATGCAAAATGAAATCGAATACAAATGATACCTATCTACCCCTTCCACGACCTTGATTCTGATTCTGATTCTGATTTTGAGTTTTTTGATTAGTAATTTGATTTGCAAAGCCAAGCATCGTTTTCCAATACATAGATTTTCCCGATTTCGCCGCTTCCATAATTCGCAAATATTTATCTTTATTTTGAGTGAATTCTTGCATCGAGTGTTTACCCTCTGGCTTCACAAAACCAACAATCACTTCTTCTGTTTGCTGTTGCACGTAATCTAATCCATATTCTTCTTTTAATTCTTTTTCATGTTGCAAACGCTTATCAAGGATTTTCTTTTTTTCTTCCTGATATTTTTTGAATTTTTTATTATAAACTCGAATTTCTTGCTGATCTTTCAGAAAATTAATTAAAAATAAAAAATCTCGAATGATGATATATCCGAAAATTCCAATGATTATCAATATAAAAATTAAAATATAGCTGAAATCTATCATCGAAATTGTTCCTTTTAAAAAGTAATGATATCATCAACTTGATAAATAAAAGTTTATTTTAGTTTCCGCCAAGCCAATACAAAAATATAAATAAAAATATCCATACTGCATCGACAAAATGCCAATACCACGCTGCAAACTCAAGCGATAAATGATTTTCTGGAGTCAATGAGCCGCGAATATTTCTTATCAAGCAAACAATTAAAAATATCGTCCCTAAAATTACATGAAGCCCGTGAAATCCAGTACACATATAAAATATTGTCGTATAGAATCCCTGATATCCCTCTGCTTTGAGACCGAAGCCAGCATGGTGATATTCATACGCTTGAATTAACGAGAATAAAATCCCTAGAAATACCGTCACTCCAAGAGCTTTCGTCACATCTCGAATTTTATTTTCTTTAATCGCGTGATGCGCCCAAGTCACAGTGGTTCCAGAAAGCAAAAGGATAACTGTGTTTAAAAATGGTAGATTCCAAGCTGATAATGCTTCGATTCCGTCGGGTATCCATTTACCAGGTTTAAAAATCCAAATATCTTCAAAAATATTAACAGGACTCGCCCACAAATAAAAAAAAGCACCAAAAAACGTTGCAAAGAAAAACCCTTCAGAAATAATGAAGAATATCATGCCTTTTTGCAGTCCTGAACGCACTTCTGGTGTGTGCGCATGGTCGTATTTTCCTTCAGAAATTACATCTGACCACCAGAAAAATGCACCTGCTAAAACAAATGCTAAACCAATTAATAATCGCATAAAACCCGCTTCCCAGTTGTGCATATATGCGACCATACCAAGTGCAAAAACAAACGCAGAAAATGATGCAAACAATGGCCATGGGCTAGGATTTACTAGATGGAATGGATGGTTTTTTATTTCGCTCATATAAAATGATTATTGAATTTTATCATTAATTTTAACATAAAAATATAAAAAAGAAACCAATTCATCTAACCCATTGCATTTTCTTAAATTTCTTGATAAATAATTATTTATCAAGAAATTTCTTCTTCTAAATGACTCTTACATTCAATAAACTTTCTAAAACTCCTAAAATCTTCATCAACTTAA
>CAIPFW010000048.1 GCA_903864455.1 uncultured Anaplasmataceae bacterium
GTATTTTTATCGATTTTCGGACGACAAAAACTTCAAACTCACTTCGATTTCCTTCTGTAAGGTGCCTTAAAATGCGATTTATTTTCACGCACTCTTTGAGTTTTAAATATAAAACAAACGCAATGGGTTTAATATAGATGATTGGGAATGGGAAGACCGAGGCAGATTAAAACAATTATTAATTGATTATAAATATAAAAAATTAATTACAACAATTAATTATTGAATAATAAAGAATCTATTGTAATTTTTTATAAAAAAATGTTTTATAATCCTTGTGTAAGAAAAACAATTTATAGTGTTTAAAATTGAATTCCGATATTACTCTTAAAGACATATAAAATATAGATTAAATGAAAAAGATAATAAAATATTTTCCATTGGTAATTTTTATATTGTTTTTATTTGCGCAATATAAAACTTGTTATGCTGATGATGTCTCAGAAATTGATGCATTGCAAGAGCAGGGTGGTGGATATTTTGCTACAAAAGCCGAATGTACAAGTGGTATCACAGAAATTATTATTGGTGTCCTTACTATATATATGGTCGGAACAAAAATTGTTTTGCCGGCAATTAAGGAATTAATATTTAATCCAGATGTAAAGGCTAAAATTATGGCGAGTTTACAACTTAAACTTGCTGAATTTATTATAATTGGCGTATCCCTCGGAATGTCAGCATCTTTGCAATGCTTCCTTGCATTTGTTATGGATCCAAGAGTAACGAAAAACGATGACGGTATATCGTTTTTAAATGATAAAGGTGATACGGTTCGAGATCGATGGGATGCTGATTTTGCTAAATATTCTTCAAAAATCAGAGTATGTGCCAGACCAATAATGATACCCTATGTTAATTTAATTGGTGCAGCAAATAATTTCTCTTGCTATGGGACGACAAGTAAATGGGATGATAACTATTTCTACGATGGTAAAAAAACTTTTTTATGCCCAGAAGAATGGCGATATCATGGATATGGTGCAGAAGTAAGGGAAGATGAGAATGATAACAAAAAAAAAGAAAGGTATGCAACATTAGGGAATAAACAAACGGAAGAAAGCAATGCAGGTGATGAAAAAAAAGAAACTTTGAGTAGAATTCTCAGTATGAAAAGACATATTGGGCCTTTAAAATGCGAGACTCATGAATTGAACGATGTATTTCATCTTCATGGTTTTCAATATAAAATAATAAGATCGGGAGCTAGGTTGTGTGCACAGCTTGAAGGCTTAGGTGGTATTTCTACGGGTGCAGTTACAGTAAGCCCAATTTCACTTTCTGGAAGTTTTATTGTTGGTTGCCAATATGGACCTCCTGCACCACCAGCACCGATGTGCGCTGATTCAGAAGAAGAATATATAAAGAAACCTGATGGCACGAATGCTTTGGATTCAAGCGGAGAGCCGACTCTCATAGGATATAATAATTCAAAATGCTTTTCATGCTATATAAGTGATTCTTGTTATAACAAGTCAAATATGCATGCAAAATCCGTAGTTCCTGTAGCTTCATACGTTATGGAATGCCTGCATAACACTTTAGATAGAATAATTTTTGGTTGCGTAAATACGAATGGAGGGAGGGATGAGGGAATGCTTTATGTAGCGAATAAAAATTTTAAAAAAATAACATATTTAGCCGCGATTCTCTCGATAATTTTTTTCGCAATAAAAATTTTATCAACGAATACCTTTCCAAAGCTTCATGAGACATTTCTTTATGTGTTTAAAATCGGAGTTGTGATGTTTTTTGCAAATGGTATCACCGAAGATGCTGGGATGGGATGGCTTTATAAGCAATTGACTAGGGTTTCTGGTGGATTGGGCGATATTTTATTAACTGCATCAACTTTTAGAAACGATGTATGTAATTTTAAAGACGATATGTATGGCCAAAGCTCTTCTTCAGGAAGCTATGTTTATTTGAAGCCATTTGATTTTCTCGATTGCAGAGTATTTTTTTATTTAGGTGGTACTTTATTAGGAAATGATAAACCTCTTCCAAATAATTTTGGTGCAATACTTTCTCAGGCTGCGCCTAGATTATTAATGATAATATTTCCATTATTTGGAGCACTCGACCCAATCGCATTTATCGTATCTCTTACATTGTTACTGTTTGCATTATTAATCATATCCCTAGCTGTTTGGGTGACATCACTCATGGCTTTGTCAATGGTTGTTTTATTTTTTCTAGTTTTCGTGAGCCCATTAGTAGTTCCAACTTTACTTTTTGGGTATACAAAAAATATTTTTGACGCTTGGTTGAAAGAATTGGTTTCATATTGTCTTTTTCCGCCGTTTATATTTTTATTTTTTGGATTTATGACATCAATTTTCGATACTAGAATGTTGGGAAGTACGCAATTTGAAGCCAAACCTGTCACAATTTTAGGGAGAGACGCTTATTACTATGCATTTGAAAAAATTACTTGCGCTACAGGTTCAAGCGACTCACGATGTAAATCGTGTGAAGAGGTTATGATAGATGTATCGCAATGCGATGGATGCGATCCAAAAGCTTTGGTTTGTCGATTCCGTGGTTTCAATACTTCAAAATCCATGACATTATGGGGGCAAGTCAATGTAATTCCAGAAAGGAGTAACGAATTTTTCGTAAGTTTACTGGAATCCATGGGATATATAATACTTATGGCAGTAATTTTTGTGTCTATGCTAAACACTATAGCATTCCTTATTGCAAGATTAACAGGGGGATCGCGCTCAATTTACACGATCATTCGCTATGGAATCTCTCCAATGACAACTTTTGCAAAATTGAGTGGAAATCTTGCATCATTTAGTTTTGGTCCAATAAAAAGCCTCTGGAAAGGCTTGCGTGGCTCTCAAAAACAAAATAGTGGTAAAAGTGATGACAAGCTTCCAAATATGAGCACGGGTCAAAAATGATGAAATATAATTCTTTTTTAAAAAATGAGAAAAAAGTTATGACTTTTTATAAATTATTTTTTATAATAATATTTCTCTTTTTAGAGGGTTGCGGTGGTTGTGAGACAGCAGAAGAATTAGGAACCGAAGAAAAAAAAATTGAAATAAAATCTTCTTATAGAGAAAATAGTGCAGACAAAACAACATTGTGGAAATCGTCCGAAATCTTCGTTAATGCAGGTGGAATTAATGGTAATAATGACGTTAACTTCACAATTATCAATAATAATGTAAATCTTTGCTCAGAATCAAAAGATATAAAAATCGAATCATCTGATTTAGCTCGATATATCGATATCGGATTAAATGTTCGTTCTGGAGAGTTTGTGAGATTCTCACCAATAAAAAAAGATATTGTTATTGACTGCGAAGCAAGTGCACCAGGTATTTTTATCACAGATAAAGATAAATGTTTGAATGGATATTATAAGCAAGATGGTTCAAACGCATTTGTTCCACCAGCGCACAAACAAACAATAAGTTTAGAAAGTTATGTTGCGATACCTTCTGATAGAGATAAAATATCAGCTCAATCTAGTGGGTATGTAAATTATTTTCACAATGCATTTATTCCAAAATCTATGATTGATACATCGGAGAATGCTCGCTTATTGTCAAAAGTCTTATTAGTCCCATCGGAATATGAATCAATATATAAAGGAATTTATTCATATTCTGAATTTCCAGATATTGAAGGTGATGCAAATAACCCAACAACAGATCTTGGATTTATAAAATCAAAAATCGGAAATTCAACAGACTCAAATGTGATAATGGAGATAAATAAAAAATACTGGTGCAGAGAATATTCATCAGAAAATCTAAATTTAAGACCAAGCCAAAATATCGATGGAATTGCACTCGGCAATCTTTGCGATCAATTTTATTACCTTGATAAAGATAAAGCCGATAGCAGTCAATCAGATAGAGAAACTTTAATGGATTATGAAACCTGGGAGAGCACGCCATTGAATCAAAAGAATATGGGTAATATCGCACAGCAGAAAAAAATTATATCTATTTTAGAGAATAAAAGTTATAAAGAATTACAAACCCCATCAGTTGATTTTAGTGAAGCTAATTTACCAAATTCAATGAGTCAAAGTGGTTTACAAAATGCAATTGGAGATAAGCAATATCTTACTTATATTCACTCAAAAATGTTTGTTGCATTGGATGGTGCGATCTCCAATGACGAACCAACATCGACAATGAATATGGGGAATTTAAATACAGACTTTATAGATTGCTCAAAAACTTCATATACTGCTCGTTGTTATCAATATGGCCCAATGATTCCTTTTGATCAAAATATAGAAGTAAAAAGAGACGGAAAGCTCTTTATTAGAATTGGAACAAGTAATTTATTAAGCGCAAATAATGAATATATCGGCAACGCAAACATCAAAGTTGAAAAATTTTGCCCATTGAAAAATATAGTTGCTTATGTTCTACCTATGGATAATAGTAAGACATTGGATGTTTTACCAACAGAAAACGACCCGAATTTTATAAAAATTCCAATTCGTGAATCAGATGGTTCGCAAGTGGAGAGTTTTACAATCAAAGGTTCTGATATAAAAAATAATGGCTTCATATACTTCGCTGTAGAAGATAATGGAGATGGATACGAGAATAATATCGGCTCTATAAAAATTAAAACAAGAGTTCCGAAAAATTTTGCAGATAAGAGTTTTAAATTCTTCTCAAGATTATCAGATAAAGTGATGAATATTATTTTTGGTAGAATAGATCCTTCTACAAATTTAAGAAGAGGTGGTGTGACGGGAGCGCTATATCAAAACATGATATCATCAGCGAGATTTCAATCAATTATTCGATTGATGTCAGTATTGTCAATTGTTATATATGGAATATGTATAGTGCTAGGAGTAGTGCAAGTTACAGCGAATGAATTAGTGAAAAAAGCCTTTAAATTAGGGGTTGTGTTTGCCTTACTTCAACCATTGTCTTGGGATTTTTTCAATAGATTTTTATTCAGTGCATTTATCGACGGGGCGAGAGACTTAGCTGCATTTACAACAGTCCCATCATCTGTAGATTTTGCTAATGCAACAGACGATATTCGTGAGCAATATATTTTTGGTCCATTGGCGCAGATAGTTGAAAGATTTCTTGATTTTTCAATATGGAAGCAAATCTTAGCTTTAATTTTTGCTGGACCGTTGGGTTATATATTTTTTGTATTCTTAAAGATGACCATATTCTCCCTTCTCGAAGGTGCATTTATGGTCTTCATAACATATACCAGCTCTATGTTTATCATTGGAATATTAGTCAGTATAGCGCCACTTTTTATCATCACTTTATTATTTCAAGCTACATCACATATCTTCAAAGAGTGGATAAAAATCTTGATATCTAATGTAGTGACTATAGTTCTTGTATTTACAGGAATAAACATGATATCAAGCATCATTGGTATGCTCATAAATCAAGTTTTTGGATTCGGCGTATGCACTTCATGCGTCGTGGTATATAATATCACTGATAATTTCCCAATTTGTTTGTTTCATGGGGCTTTACCAGATGGATATAACGCTACTTCAACAATTGAGGAGCTAGACGGCCAAAGATTCCTAGAGAAAGCAAGCGACTCTGGTAGATTTTTTGGATTACCTATACCATTTGGAGGGTTTATTGCATTATGTATAATGTGCCCACTTGTCAAAACCTTCCATGAATTCTGCACGAATATGTCAAGCGAATTGACGGGTGTTGATTTTGGCTCACCAACTGGACGTCAAAATGTAGCGTCTGCAATTGGAGATACAATGAAATGGTGGGGCAATAAGGACAGTGAAGCAGGTCAAAGAAAAGCACAACAAGCAAAACAAGATAGATCTAGACTAAAAAATCTTAAAACCACAGATGATTGATTTCTATCATGAAATTGATAAATTACAATCATTCTTTAGATATTTTGAGTTTCAAACCTTTTCTTCAATTCTCTGAATAGTCGTGGTGGATGAAATACAACATCCTCTTCTATAAAAACAACATTATGAATTATCGCATTGTAATTTTTCTCAAAATATTCAATTGTCTCATTGATTAAAATCTCTGGAGCCGATGCACCTGCTGTCAGCGCAATCTTCATATTTTGTTCAATCCACTCACTTTCTATCTGATTTTTATCTTCTATGAGATAGGAATTCACTTTAAATTCACTTCCTATCTCTGCTAATTTATTCGAATTTGAGCTTATATCAGAGCCAATTGTCAAAATCAAATCAATTTCATGATTATTTAAAATATTTTTGAGTGCATTTTGTCGATTTTTCGTTGCATGGCATATGCTATCAACATTCGCTCCGACAACATTTGGAAAGCGTTTTTGAATTTTTTCGATAATCTCCTTTACTTTATCAACATTTAATGTGGTTTGACTAATGTACGCCAATCGTTCAATTTGTATTGGTTTGAGAGTATCTACATCATTCTTGTCCTCCACGATATAAAATTTAGATTCATTTAAGCGACCCAACGTCCCCTTAGCCTCCTGATGATTTTTACTTCCAATATAAATTATATCCATGCCATTTTTCTGATGTAATTGAATTTCTTTATGAACCTTGCGAACCAATGGGCATGTTAAATCTATAATTTTAAGGTTTTTTTCATTTGCAATTCGCTCAATTTCATCAGAAACTCCGTGAGCACTAAAAATTACATATGACTCATCTGGCACAAAGGAGATATTATTCACAAAAATGGCACCTTTTTTAATCAATTCTTTTGTAAGAAAATGATTATGAACAATTTCATGATAAAAATATATTGGTCGTTCTTTTATATATTGAAATAATTCATTCGAAGCTTTTATTGCATTTGTTACACCAGCACAGAAGCCCCTAGGGTTTGATATATAGAGATTAATTATCATGAATAAGTAGTATTATTTTTGCGTTTTTATACTCACAATCATATCAAAATATCAATCTTTTTTCATTCAAAATGTTCAATGGTTTATTATTTTGATTTAGCAGTTTTCAATCTTTCGTTTCCCACTGAAAGTCAGTTAAATCTGAAGCTCATCATAGCTGAGCTCTTGTGCTAACCGCAGGTAGACGAAGTCAAAAGTATAAATCCCATCAAAGGGATTCCTCTAAAGGTTTTTCTCATAAGTCATTCTTTTTATATTAAACCCATTGCATTTCCCCTTAAATAAAAAATCCCATCAAACCATCATATTTGTTTCTCAAGAATTACTTTTA
>CAIPFW010000049.1 GCA_903864455.1 uncultured Anaplasmataceae bacterium
CAATTTCAATGGTGTCAACTCCCCATTTACCTTTTGGTTGAGCGATTTTTATAAAATTGGAAACCACCCATTGCACTTTCAAACAGATTGGCTTTCAAAAGCGAGAGGTGGTGTTTTAGATCCAAAAATATCAGAGGGTATAAAACAAATTGCCGATATATCAGAGAAAAATAAAATTTCATTCGAATATTTATTCATGATAGCAATGGATGCAGCATTGAAAGCAAATGCTGAAGGAGGAGCGCAAAACGACAATTCATCGAATGATAACTCTTCAAATGATAATTTTGCGAATGCAAATTCTGGAAACATTGCGGGGTAAAATTGCAAAATTGATGAAAATATAATGCTAGATTTTTTAATCTTTTGTATTATTATATCAATAACTACAATTTAAAATTTTATGAAAAATAGAATATCTATATCGCAAATTAAAAAAGATTTTGCGGAAAAAAAAATCACCCCTACAAAACTTGTTGAAAATTTAATCAATAAAATTGAAAAAGAGGATGTTGAATTAAACTCAATCGTAATTAAAAATTATGAAAATGCTTTAGAGAAGGCAAAAATCGCCGATGAAAATATAAAAAATAATCGTGGTGGTTTGTTGGAAGGAATTCCTTTTATCAGCAAGCCAGTTTTTTGTAGCAAAGGAGTTACAACGAATATGTGCTCGAATATTATAAGAAATTTCGTTCCAACTTACGAATCATCAGTCACTGAAAGGCTGTTGAATGAAGGGGCGATTTTATTAGCAAATGCAAATATGGACGAATTTGCAATGGGTTCTTCTACTATGACGGGGATTTATGGGTCAGCGTTAAGCAATTGGAAAAGAAAAAGCGATGGAAAGCGAGTGATTGGGGGCGGTTCATCAGGAGGTTCAGCAATAGCGGTGAGTTCAGGTTTTTCACCTTTTTCATTGGGAAGCGATACAGGGGGGTCGGTTCGACAACCAGCAGCATTGACTGGATTAGTCGGTATGAAGGGGACTTATGGAAGATGCCCGAGATACGGCATGATATCTTTTGCATCATCTTTCGACCAAGCGGGTGTTTTTACGACAAATGTTGACGATAATGCGACAATTTTTAATATCATAGCTGGACATGATTCTCGTGACTCTACATCGCTCAAAGCAAATGTTCCAAATTATTTACAAAATATAAATAATGGTGTGAAGGGTTTGAAAATCGGTATACCAAAAGAATGTTACGAATTTGATGATATGAACGAAGAAGTGAAAAATTCTTGGGATACTGTGATTCAAAAATTAAAGAATGCGGGTGCAGAAATTCAAGAAATCAGTTTAAAAAATTTAAAGCACGGAATCTCAATATATTATATATTAGCGTCGACAGAAGCTTCGTCAAATTTTGCAAAATATGATGGCATTCGATATGGTCCATGCGTAGAAAATCCAAAAAATCTCGAAGATTTATACATACAAAATAGATATTTGGGCTTTGGTGATGAGGTGAAAAGACGTATATTTTTAGGAACTTATGTTTTGTCATCGGATTTGGAACACAATTATTATAAAAAAGCGAGACAGGTTCGCAATGTTATATATTTGGATTTTCAAAAAGCTTTTGAGTCGATAGATGCAATTCTCATGCCAACAACGCCAGATGTAGCAAGGGCTACCGATGAAAAAGTGACGGTTGTACAAAACTATATGAGTGATATTTTGACAGTTCCTGTAAATGTCGGAGGTCTTCCCGGAATTTCTGTGCCATCAGGATTGTCTTCAAATGGCTTGCCGATTGGAATGCAAATTGTTGCGAATAAATTGCAGGAAGGCTTGTTGTTTCAAATCGCAAAACAAATAGAAAATTTTCAATTAATGGAGGATGTTGAATAAATATTATATAAAATATGAACCAGAATCTTTATAACATTCCGAAATATAAATTTTTTTATACTGAGAGCGACAAAAAAATTGCATATTTGGAATATGGAGCACAAAACCCTCAAACAATTATCTGCGTTCATGGATTGACAAGAAATTCAAGCGACTATCATTTATTGGCTTTAAAGCTTGAGAAATCGGGATATAGAGTCATAGTACCTGACATTGCGGGTCGTGGTGAGAGCGATAATTTGACAAACAAAGATGATTATAATTATCATTATTATAAAGATGATTTGTTGAAATTGGCTGATGCCCTTGAAATCCCAAATTGTTTTTGGGTCGGCACTTCGATGGGCGGAATCATAGCTTTTTTGGTGAATGAGGAGCGACCATATTTCATACAAAAGCTCATTTTGAATGACATAGGGCCACAAATTTCTCTCAAACCTACAAAGCAAATTCATGATTATTTTTCAAAAATGCCTGAAAAATTTGATTCTTTCAAAGAAATTGAGCGAAGAACGAAGCTCACTTTTACTTTTTTCGGCATTTCGAAGGAGGAGGATTGGAATTTTTTCATTCAACATTCAGTGAAAAAAAATGAAGACAATACTTATAGCTTTCGCTACGATTCTGCGATTTTTAATAGTTTGAGCGATAATTATGAAATTAATAAATACCTTCGTGGCGATGGTATTTGGGATATTTGGGAGAAGCTTAAAATGCCGATATTGTTGATTTGGGGAAATTTATCGACCATGCTCACCTCGGAAGTGACGAAAAAAATGCAAAATATGAGTGGTGATAATTTGCAAAAAATCACGATTCATAGCGTTGGTCACACGCCACACTTTATGAACGATGAGCTGAATGAGATTATAGCGACTTGGTTCAAAGATGGGATTTTGACAAAAAATGATATCAGAAATTTTCTTGTTTAGCTTTTTTTAATGCAAATTAAAAAACTTTTAACTTCTTTTCATAGAAGTTAAAAATATTTTGACATTCAGTGTTTTTGTGATAATATATGAATATATGAATATATAAATATTTTTTTAATAAAAGATGATGCAGAGTAATGACAATAAATATGTTGGTTACGTAGGAAACAATTGGCTTCAATTTCAAGGTCCCGAAAATTTCAAGATAACTGGTGGATACAGAGAATACGATAATACGAATGGAATGCTTATTCTCTTTAAGGAGAAAGATATAGAGAATGAAAATTTTTTATCAATTGGATATAAATATTCTGGTCGTACAGAAGGGACTGGTGAGAACTCAATTCTTTGTTATGATTTTGAGATAACCGAATGGGAATATGAGTGTGCAAAAAGGGAATCTCATACACCTTTGTTACTAGAAACCCTTTTAATACGATTATTTGATCAAGGTGGAAAAACGGGAAATACAGTCCAATCTGATTATAAATGGATGACGCCAACATTCCTAAAAATTTTTGAATCATTAGGCTTTAAAAAAAATTTAGAAGAAGATTTGATAACATTGAATTATAAAGATTTTCAAGAAGCTCGAAAACAAAACAAGAAAGCTGATGAAGATGTTGTTGTGATAGCTGAACCTTCAACTTCAGCTCCAGCTCAAACAGAAACTCCTGAGCAATCAAAAACGAGACTCGGTGGTTTAAAGCAAAAACTTTCTAAAACAGAAAAATTTGTACAGGTAATTTTAATGATTATTACTGTTACCATTTATAAATGGTATCTTGGTTGCAAGGCGAATGAAATTTTTAATCAGAATAATAATTCTGATTTGAGTAAAATTAATACTGACAAGATAAAACAAGAATCTAAAAAAGACTTTTTCGATATAACTAGCAAAATCGTGATGAATAAAGTTCATGAAAAGCTTGTTAAGGCGCATCCACAGTTGAAGGAATAGATTTTTTTAAAATTTGTATAAAAAATTATATTTATTTTAACAAAAATATAATATACTTATAGAGTCTGCAGTATGCGTCAGGTTTTTTTATTCCCGAAGACGATAAGTATATTCACGAAGATTGTGCCTTTTATTTTTTCGTTAAAATAAAATACGATTTTCACCTGTTTTTAGGTCTTGGTGATTATTAAACTAACGGTACAGGTGGACAAGTAATAAAAAATAAATATAGATTTTGAAGATCTGACTCAATATTAATGAAAATCACAAATATTTTGGCTATGAAAATATACGACTCAGATTTAAAGAATATTGCAAGTATTGAGAGTGCTTTTGCGTTGAACCATTTCTTGCATTTGCTCAATACAAATATTGCTTTGCACGTGCTCTATATCTGAATCCAGCTCTGTCATATTCTTGTGAACTTTACTACTCACGCATTCTATTTTTTCAAATGATTGATTGTGCGAATAATAACAATCAAATTCATAATACTCATGTAATTCATTCAATTTTGCCAAACCCTTGATGCACTTATGTTTTTTCTGATGCAATTTGAATAAATCGCATAGAAGAAATATTAATTTTGGATATTCAAAGACTAGGATCCTTCCTTCTTTTTGTTTTACGGGCTTTAAATTTTCTTTTATAAATTTTAAACTCCGCTCGCACTCTTCACTCAAAGTTAATGTAACTTTATTATCAATATAAACATCAGTAATCTGCTTGAAAGCTACCGTCAATTCCACTAAAGCATTAATTAACACTTGATGTTTCTCATTATACATTTTTTACTTATAAAAATTCTTTAACAATTTTAAAATGTATTTATAAAATGTCAACACCTTTTAAGAAATATTATGAAAATTTTTTCATTTAAAACACAAAATCGATTTCAGAAAATCTATTGAATTATGAGGAAAAATAAGTTAAGATTTTTAAAAATATAATACTTTCGATGTTTAACAATAAAATCAAATTCTTCTTTTTGATAACATTATTCATTGTAGCGGTTGGATTTGCGGGCAATGGGTTTCAAAATTCGAATCACAATAAACAAAAAATAAACCTTGGTCTAGACTTGGTTGGTGGGTCTTCATTGACTTTGGAGGCTGATTTTTCCTCATATATCGAGGATATAAATCAAAATTTTATTCATAATTTAACTCAGAATTTGCATAGTTTTCAGGCAAAACAAATTTATGCGAAAGATGGTCATATTTTTCTTCAATTCGAAGAAAATGATGCAATTGAGAAAATTAAAAACGATAAATCTCTCGAAAAAATAGTTGGTGGACAATACAAAATTGAATATAAAAATGATGAAATCGTTTTGCATTTCAACAAAATGTATCTCGAGAATTTGAAAAAAGATGCAATCAGCGAGTCTATAAAAAATATTCAAAAGCGTGTGGATGCCCTTGGCGACAAGGAAATTGTCCTTCAGTCACTTGGCGAAAGTCGAATTTTACTTCAAGCACCTGGCTTTAGCAACCCTGAAGAATTGCGTTATGCAGTTGGGAAAACGGCGAAACTGACTTTTCACATCGTTGAGGACGATTCGAAAAATTCTATTGGTCTGAATACTCAAACTCTCAAGGATTCTCTGGGTGCGGAATATAATATTTTTAAGAAAATTGAGCTTGACGGCACCTCGGTTAATAATGCTTTTGCGACGAGCAATAAAAATGGTCAGCCTGTTGTGACTTTTTCGCTCGATAAAAATGGCGCTGAAAAGTTTGGTAAGCTGAGCGGAGCCAGTATCGGCAAACGACTTGCGGTTGTAATCGACGATGTTGTGATGACCGCACCTGTCATTCGTGAGGCCATAAATACAGGCGCTGTCGAGATTTCTGGGCAGTTTTCTTTTTCTGAAGCGAAAAATCTTGCGTCATCTTTGCGAGCTGGGGCTTTGCCGATTAAATTAAATGTGATTGAAGAGAAAATTGTTGGTGCGACTCTTGGCGATACTTTGATTCATTCTGGCAAAATATCATTAGTTGCATCGCTCACAATTGTTACGTTTTTTATGGTTATTGTTTATGGAGCGATAGGTTTAGTTGCGTCATTTGCGATTATTTTAAACTTAGCGATGATTTTATCTCTGATGATTTTGACTGGTGCGACTCTCAGCTTGGCTGGAATTGCGGGTCTCGTTCTGACTGTCGGAATGGTTGTTGACAGCAATGTTTTGATTTTTGAACGAATTCGCGAGGAGTTGGAAAAAAATAAAACGGCTTATGTTTCGGCGATTCAGATTGGTTTTGACCGCGCCATTTCTACGATTATCGACTCAAATATCACTACAATTATCGCTTCGATTCTGCTTCTTTGGTTTGGCGACAGCAATATTAAGGGCTTTGCGATTACTCTGACTTATGGAATTGTGATTTCGTTTTTCACAGCTGTGTTTTTTACAAAAATTATCATTCAAAATTTTCAGACTCGCATTTTGAATTACTCATTTTTGTTGTCAAAATTCCTTCCCTCAAAATAAGATGAATTTTATAAACGAATATAAAAATACAATTAATAGCTTTATTTTGAATTATTTAGACGATACACATCAAAAAAATATTCAAAATTCGGAGATGATCGACATGATGAAGTATTGCCTTATCAACGAAAGTAAGAAAATAAGATCGATAATGGCGATAATTTTCGGTGAGATTTTTGGTATAAAAAAAATTACTCAAATTCAAAATTATATACTTGCAATTGAAATTACTCATACATATACATTAATTCATGACGACTTGCCGTCTCTAGACAATGACGATTTTCGTCGTGGCAAAGCTTCAGCTCATAAAAAATTTGGTGAGGCGAACGCTATTTTACTCGGTGACGCACTACAAACGCTTGCTTTTGAATGCATTTCTCAGGAAAGCAGCGATTTTTCTGCAAAACAAATATTGAAAGTTGTAAATTATTTCGCACAATCAATCGGTGGGCTCGATGGCGTAATTTATGGTGAATATCTCGATATTAATGAACACTCATCAAATCTAGAGCAAATAAAAAAAATTCATCTTTATAAAACGGCGAAACTTTTTGAATTTTGTACAACTTTTTGTGGAATTTTGATGAATTGCGATGATGAAATATTAACGCAATTAAAAAAATTAGGAATTCATTATGGCTTAGCTTTTCAACTTTTGGATGATGTGGATGATTCGACGACAAAAACTCACGAGATAAATATATGTCAAATTTTAAATCAAAATGAAGCAAATATTTTATATGAGAATTATATGAGCGAGATTTTTTCCGCTATAAATTTTTTTAAAGAAAAAAAATACACAAATATAGAAAAATTAGAACAGTTTATAATTGAAACTTTGAAAACTATATGAGTATAAATATATATTTAAAAGTATTTTTCGACACTTTTTTTTCATATTTCTCTCTTGGGTTGCATAACGAGAGTTTATATTTTATTGCACTTC
>CAIPFW010000050.1 GCA_903864455.1 uncultured Anaplasmataceae bacterium
ATTTTTTTTATTTTTTTTTTACATAGCGTCTTACTCTCGTTTAATAAAAGTGAGAATCTTTCATGATTTATAAAACTTATGTAACAAAAATAATGATCGTTATAAATTTCTTCTACAATTTTATCGGTATCAAAAACTAAGCAATTTAATTTTTCACAAAAAATTTTTGATATAAATGTTTTCCCTGAACTCGTCCCACCTGTAATCGCTATCTTAAATATCATTAATTTTTTTTATAATATTTTCATAATTAGCAATGTTTTCATTCCTTAGTTTATTAATAAGAATTGATTTTTCTTTTTCATCTGCAATATCCAGATCAAATAACTTTGTCGTAACGATAGTCGCTTCATTGTTATTCAAAAAAGAAATTAGACCATCAAAAATAAAATAATGTATATCTTCGTTCCCGCCGTTAATTTTTATATTCACTATACCGGGTTTCACGATTGAAAAAATATCAGAGTGATGATTTAAAATCTCCGTTGCACCAAAAATCGATGTGAAACTAATTGAAGACCCTATAACTTTTTTATAAAAATTATCATTTATAATTACAGCGATGCTAATCATTGACTTTCTCCTTTTAATTTTTTATTTTTCTCACGCGCCTCATCTATCGACCCGACCATATAAAACGAATCCTCAGTCATATCGTCACATTCACCATTAATAATCGCCTTAAAACCAGCAATAGTATCAGCTAACGACACAAACTTTCCAGGTGAACCTGTGAAAACCTCAGCTACATGGAACGGCTGAGACAAAAATTTTTGAATTTTTCTCGCCCTGTATACCGTCGCCTTATCTTCCTCGGAAAGCTCGTCCATACCCAAAATCGCTATTTGGTCCTGTAAAGATTTATAAGCTTGAAGAATCTCTTGAACTTTTCTCGCCGTTTGATAGTGTTCAGTGCCAACTATTTCCTCAGTCAACATTTTTGAACTTGAATCAAGGGGGTCAATCGCAGGGTAAATCCCACTTTCCGCAATCGAACGAGACAAAACGGTCGTCCCATCAATATGGGCAAAAGAATTCGCAGGTGCAGGGTCAGTCAAGTCATCGGCAGGAACATAAATCGCCTGAATCGAAGTAATTGAACCATCTTTCGTCGAGGTAATTCGCTCTTGCAGACGCCCCATCTCATTTGCCAAAGTCGGCTGATACCCAACCGCTGAAGGAATTCGACCTAGAAGAGTCGAAACTTCAGAGTTCGCTTGCGTAAATCGGAAAATATTATCCACAAAAAACAAAACATCCCGCTTTTCCTCACGCGCGAAATACTCAGCTATCGTCAACCCTGTCAAAGCAACATTCGCACGTGCCCCTGGTTGCTCATTCATCTGACCATAAACCAAGGCGACACGAGAATTCTCAAGATTATCTTCGTCTACAACTTTCGAATCTATCATCTCATGATACAAGTCGTTCCCCTCACGAGTTCGCTCGCCGACACCAGCAAAAACCGAATATCCTTGATGCGCCTTCGCAATATTATTAATTAATTCCATGATCAGAACTGTTTTTCCAACTCCGGCGCCACCAAAAAGCCCAACTTTTCCACCTTTCGAATATGGCGTGAGCAGATCAATCACCTTAATTCCTGTAACCATTATCTCATCTTTCGTCGATTGCTCAATTAAAGTTGGTGCTTCTGCATGAATTGAACGATAAATATTCGTTTTTATATCCCAAAGATTGTCGATCGGCTCACCAAGAACGTTCATGATTCTACCCATCACAGCCTTTCCAACTGGCGCAGAAATTGTTTTATATTTATAACTATGAACTTTCGTTCCACGTTTCAAGCCAATTGTAGAAGACATAGAGATACAACGCACCGTCTTATCATTGATATGTTGACGAACCTCCATCACAATCATCGAATCAGAATTTTTGTCAGAATCGCTATTCTCCTCCGCAGTGTCGCACTCCAAAGCATCTAAAATCTCAGGCAATACGCCATTTTCAAACTCAACATCCAAAACCGATGAATTGATTTGTACAATTTTTCCAACTAAATTCCCCACTTTTTACCTTACTCTAAATATCTTAATATTCATTATCTTTTGATGATATTTTATATAAATTTAAGAGAAATTCAAGGGGGAAAAACATTTTTTTATCAAAAATTTGTCAATCTTGAAGCGAAATTAATCGCCATATTCCTCCTCAATTTCCTTCACTATCTCATCAGAAGGGTTCTCACCCCATCCAGATCGAATAATTTTTCCAAAATCCGTAACGTCAATATTGGTCCCAGATTTTTGATTTCGTAATTCTTTAGTTTTTTCTGGAGAAACCAAGACATAATGCCATGCCGCACGACCATTATCCTTCCCACGTATGAGGAAAACCTTCCCTTCAAGAGCCTTTTTCGTCTTCTTTTTAACAAATTTACTATGCCCCTCCTCCGCTTTTTTGAGATCTTTTTGAGCTGCATCACCTTCTGAAAATGCTTTTCCTTCCATTTCTTCAGCTTTTTTTCTCGATTCTTCGGCGATTTCCTTTAAAGACTTTGGTTTTTTAAGTCCATCTTTTTTAAATTTATCACCAAAACTTTTTTTCTCAGATGAATCTTCGTCATCGTCCTCCTCTTCTATAATTCTAGATTCAGCTTCTTTTTTTTTCAATTCCGCCTGCTTTTTCGCTTCATCAGCTTGTTTTTTCGCATCTTCTTCTTGCTTTTTGGCAAGTTGTGCAGCTTTCAAGGCCTCTTCTTTTTTCAAATCTTCAGAAGATTTTACTGGAGTAGCTTTGATTGATGGTTTTTTAGCTCCATCTGCTTTTTCATTTCCTAAAACTTTTCCAAAAAGTTTACCGAAAATCGATGTAGATTTTTTTTCAGCCATAATAACTAATTTAACAATTGACAATATTATAGGTTAAAGAATAACACTAATCAATGAATAATTTCTTAAAATCGCTGATTGCAAATTTATTTTTACGCCCTAAAATTAAGAAATAAACATTCAAAATTAATAAAATTTCAATAATTACGAAAATTTTCCATTGAAAAGAAAACTGAATTAAAAAATATTCCTTGAAAATATTCATTACTCCTATCAAAAAAGCGATAAAAATATTCGTAAAAAAGATATATTTCATACGACTAAAATCCTCAATAATCGAGATATAGTTATTCTTTTTGCAAAAAATTAGCAGCATAAAACAATTGAAATAACTTGAAACAATTGTCGCAATTGCAATCGACTTATAACCATATTTAAACAAATAAAACAGACTAAAATTCACAATTAAATTCATAATTAAACTGTAAGTTGCAGATTTCGTAGCGAATTTTGTAATGTGATGAGAGAATAAAATTGAATTTAATATACTACTTAAAATATTTGCAGGCAAAGCCAAAGACAACAAAGCTAAAAATGAGCCCGTCTCAAGAATCGCTTCTTTTCCAAATTTCGCTGAAGAAAATAGCAATGCACAAATATCTTCTGACAATAAATACAGCCCAATCGTCGACGGTAAAATCAAAATAAAGGCAAATTCTAAAATTTTCGTCTGCATATTTGATAGCTTTTTTGACAAATCATCATAATTCTCCGAATCATTCTCAGTTTTATGTTTATGAAGTTTTGCTATGATTTTTGAAAGAGGTGGAAGCAAAACAGTCGATATCGTAACCCCTATCAGCGCCAATGGAAATTGTGAAAGCCTATCGCTATAATAAATATATGAAACTGAACCAACAGTTGTACTTGCTATCATTGTATCGATAGTGATTCCAATTCTCGTAACGGAACAAGTTAAAATTGATGGAATCAATTTACGAAAAAAATGCTTGACGTCATAATTAAAAAAATTTTTATCAAATTTCGGAAAAGAAATTGATATTTTATAATATCGAATTGCGAAAATTAAAAAAATTAATTGCAAAACTCCAGACGCAATCACAGCATATGATAAAATATATGCAGGAGTCAAAAATGGCAGAAATGATGCGATTATCAGCACCGAATTCATAATAATTGGGTATGAAGATGATGGTGCGAATTTGTTGTGAGATTGAGCCGTGCAACATAAGATCGCCGTCAAACCTATCAAAAATAGAAACGGAAACATAATTCTTCCGAGCTCAATCGCTATAGAAAAATAGCCATTTCCTTGAGCATCATTGAATCCTGGAGCGATTGCTGAAAGCAAAAATGGCATAAAAATTTCTGCAATTACGCAGAAAAAAAGTAAAAATGAGCCAAAAAGAAATAATATTTTTCCTGTGAACTCTGGCGAATCAGATTCACCGTTTGCCAATTTCTTTGAATAAATCGGAATAAATGCTGAATTCATCGCACCTTCTGCAAACAAAGAACGAAATAAATTCGGCAATCGAAACGCAACAAAAAAAGCATCCGACAAATGACCAACACCCAGAACTCTGGCATTTATTACATCTCTGGCGAATCCAAGCAAACGACTGATAAGAGTAAAAAAACTAAAAACTGAAAACGAACGTAAAAAACTTGACATATATGTTGATAAATTTATCGATAATGAGAATTATTTTATCATATTTTTAAGCATTGATGACGGGATTGATGTGTTATGATGAATACAAAAGATTGAAAATATTGATAATAAACCCATTGCATTTTCTTAAATTTCTTGATAAATAATTATTTATC
>CAIPFW010000051.1 GCA_903864455.1 uncultured Anaplasmataceae bacterium
GATGAATCATTAAATTTGAGCAATAGCGTAATAGGAGATAATTTAGATATTGTAGAGCTAAAAGACCAAGAAAGTCAAAAAACTCAAGATTACGCATGTCAAGAAATTGATTATCAAAAGCTTTTTGGTAAATCGGTTGAGTTGACGATTCGAGAGCAAAAAATCATTATTTATTATAATGGAGTTGCATCTCAGTCGAATGCCTCAACTTTAATTTTATGCAATGGAACTGCAATATTATCAACTCTTGATATAGATGATGAGCATTCTGAAGACATAAACGAAGATTTTGCACCATTTTCAGTTCATTTTCTAACAAAAGGATATGCTTTTGGACGAATCCCTGTTGGTCAATCAAAGCGAGAAGGAAAGCCAAGTGAAAGAGATATTCTTTTATCAAGATTGATGGATAGAGCCATTCGACCTGTAATACATAACAAATTCAAAAAAAATTCACAGCTCATCGTGACCCTACTCTCCCATCCTGCAAATAGTAAAAATCAAACGTCTGATTTGACCGTTGATTTCTTAGCATTGATTGGCTCGGCTACGGCAATGACGCTTTCTTCCATGCCACTTACAGGAATTCCGATTTCAACAAGAATCGGAGAAAAAAATGGTGAATTTATTTTCTGCCCGTTTGGCAACGAATTGCAAAAATCAACATTAGATTTATTTCTCACATTTGCCAATGAGGAAATAATCATGGTTGAGTGCGAAGCAAAAGAAATTCAAAAAGAAAAATTGATAAAAGCGGTTGAATTTGCCAGAAATGAAAAGCGAATTCTAGAAGAATTTTTCTCAGAGTTGAAGAAACTTGGAAGAGAAAAAACAGAGGTTGATGGTAACAATTTCAATATCAAGCTCATTATTCGAAGAAAGTTTATTAAAGAAATTCAATCTTTATTATCCATAGCGAACAAAACCGAAAGAAACTTGGCTTTCAAAAAACTTGAAAATAAAATCGTCAACGAAATCTCAAACAGCGACTCGTCTATTACAAAAAATAAAATCCTTCAAGATTTTGGCGAAGTAAAAAAAGATTTGATGAAAAGCAAAATCTTTGAAACTGGATTGAGAATTGACGGAAGAAAGTATGACGAAATACGCTCACTCTCAATGATGATCGATGTTCCTTTTATGCAATCATCACACGGCTCGGCACTTTTCACAAGGGGCGATACGAGGGCATTAGTCTCAACAGTTTTGGGAACCGCTTATGACGAACAAATTGTGGATGGATTTGAAATCGACAAAAAAGAAAGATTTATACTTCATTACAACTTTTTACCATACGCCGTTGGAGAAGCTTCACAGCTCAAAAGCCCGAACAGACGTGAAATCGGACATGCGAAACTTGCATCAAAAGCATTAAGAAGTTTAATCCCTGAGAAACATGTATTCCCTTATACAATAAGAGTATCATCGGAAATTTTAAGTTGCGATGGCTCGTCATCAATGGCAACTATATGTGGTGCAAGCATGGCAATGATGGATGCTGGTATACCTATGGCATCATGTGCTGCAGGAATAGCGATGGGAGTTGTCGTAAAATCTAGGGAAAAAAACGAAATCATGATTTTAACTGACATTGTTGGGGATGAAGACCATCTTGGCGATATGGACTTTAAAATCGCTGGAACTCAAAATGGAATCACAGCTCTTCAAATGGATGTGAAAGATTTTGGAATTAAAGATGAAGCGATTTTGTCGAAAATCATCGAATATGGCTTTATCGGATACAACAAAATTCTCGTTGCGATGAATGAAAATCTTGCAAATCGTATACATTCTGTGAAACATAATGCGCCTTCGATTTTCCAAATGATGATTGAGAAATCTCAAATTCGTTCTGTGATAGGGAATAGAGGTGAGACAGTTCGAACGATATGCGAGATGAGTGGTGCTAGAGTTGACGTTGACCCAGGAACAGGAATCGTGAGTATTTTCGCACAAAATAAAGCTTCAGTCGACAAAGCGAAAGAAATTATAGAGGATTTAATTTTACAACCAGAAGTTGGTAAAATTTATTCAGGAATTGTTGAAAAAGTTACAGATTTTGGAATATTTGTAAAATTTTTAAGAGATAAATCTCGTGGATTGATTCATGAAAAAAATTGCGATGGAGATAGATATGAGTTTTATAATTTAAAAAAATCGCTTCGAAGTGGCGATGACATCAAAATAAAAGTTTTATTCATCAGCTCTGACGGCAAAATTGGCTTATCTATGGTTGATGAAGAGCAGCGATCTGTAAAAAATGATACTCATTCTTCTGAAAATGGAAGTGATGATGAACTCAAAACGAAAGAAAAAACCTTTAAAAATTCAAATTACAATAAGGTTGAAGAACGAGAAATCGTTGAAATTTCTGAGGAAAAAAAAGAAAATAGAGATGATGATGCCGATATATTATCAATTTTGAATAAAGAAACAAATGACGATAAATTTATCGAATCAAAAGAAGAGCCATCTCGAGCGGAAGAAAAACCACAAAAAGAGCCTGCAAAAGAAAAATATAAATGTACTTTCTTCTAAAAGTTGTGAAATGACTTCGACATCAAGATACATCTTGATTGTTAAAGAATTTTTTCATATAATGAATTATATTAATATATATTTCAAATGGAAAAAACAAATTGGCACGAAGTGATTGAAAATGCAATCAAGAATCATGATATAGTTCTTTTTATGAAAGGCACGGCAGACCAGCCGCAATGCGGGTTTTCGTATCATGTCGTGAATATTTTACGTCATTATGAAGTGAATTTTTTGGATGTGAATGTTTTAGCTGATAATGAATTACGTGAGGAAATTAAGAAATTTACCGATTGGCCGACGATTCCTCAACTTTATATCAAAGGCGAGTTTATTGGTGGGTGCGATATCGTGAAAACCCTTGAAGCATCTGGGGAATTGAGCGATTTGTTGCTCAAGCATCAGCTTATTCAGATTGAAGAAAATAATAATTAAAACTTCCGAATGATAAAAATTTCATTTTTAACGAACTTTACTCATTGACATTGCTATATTTTCTTTTAAAATATAGAAAAATTATGTAAAAAATATGTCACGTAGATGCGATTTAATTGCCGCTTTTGGCAAGCAAAAAGGGAATCAGGTTTCTCACTCGAACAGAAAAATGATTAAACATTTCAAGCCAAACCTACAAACAATGGAATTTCATAGCGAAGCTTTGAATCAAAAATTTCGTTTGAAAGTTTCTGTAAAAACGAATAGAACGATAGTAAAATATGGTGGATTGGATGAGTTTTTATTGTCTAGACCCGCATCAAAAGCTGGTTCTGGACGAGCAGCTTGCAAAATCTTAACTCCACTCGGTTTAAAAATTCGAAGAGCGGTAAAAAAGAAAAAAGCTGTTGTAGCAACTCAAGTTGTAAATAGCTAATTTATATGCAGGACGAAAAATATAAAATTAGCCCATCGGCTCAATCTGTCGATGCGTTAAAATTACGTCAATTTATCTCTCAAATTGAATCTTTAGAGGGGCAAAAAAAAGAAATTTCTGAGGAAATTAGCGATATTTATAATGATATCAAAAATGAAGGCTATGATATTTCAGTTGTGAAAGAGATTATACGCATTCGAAAAAAAGATGAAAAAGAGCGAATAGAGCGTGAAGCTATGATTGAACATTATAAGCATATTCTCAATATGGAGTAATGGTCAATTTTTCATTCGGAGATATTTCACTCGATGAGAATTTTTTATTCAAAATTTCTAAAGTTTTTTTTCATGAAAAGCAGTCTTTTGAAAATTTGGAAGATTTTTTTCGATATTTTTATTACGAATTTGGCGAGCAGAACGCTAAAAATCTTTTATTCACTCGATGCAATGTTGAATTATTAGATGAAAAGTCATACGATTTTGATATTAAAAATTTTATAATTAGAGACCAAGATATCAACTTTTATCAAAAAAATTTATTTTTAATATATAAAATCGATAGCTCGAGTATAAAAATATTGATTGATAGTCTTTCTGATGAAATTTTGGAAAATATTCAATTGCATTTTGCACACAAGTATTCAAAAATCGATTTTATTTTGTGCGAAAAAAATTTTTTAATTCACAAGATTTGCGATTTTTTTCACGCACGACTCGTGCAAAATTCAATTCATAATCTCAATCCGAGTGAATCTGCGAAAAATTTAAATTTTCTAAAAAAGAAAAGTATTTTTAAAATATTAATTTCTATCACTTGTTTTTTATTTCTATCATTTTCATCGCTATTTTTTATTCTTGCTTTTATAATTTTTTCGAATTTATGCTATAGTGCATCTATTGTGTATAAAATTTTTCTGTCTTTTGGCGTTAAAAAAAATCAACCTATAGTAGAAAATTATGAAAATGATATAGAAAAGTATCCGATTTATACAATATTATTGCCGATATACAAAGAAAACGACCAAACTATTAAGCAATTAATCAAAGCAATAGAATACCTCGACTATCCGCAATATAAATTGGACGTCAAAATTTTAGTTGAGAATGATGATGAAATTTCTAAGCAAGTAATTCGCTCAATCGCAGACTTAAAATATAATTTCAATATTATAAAAATTCCAAAATATGCACCTCAGACAAAGGCGAAGGCTTGTAATTATGCGATAAATTTTTCAAAAGGTGAGTTTTTGGTGATTTATGATTCCGACGATATTCCATCTGCTCAGCAACTAAAAATTGCTTTATACAACTTTAAAATTTATCCTGATGCTACTTGCTTACAGGCAAGATTGAATTCTTATAATTATAATGAAAATTTTCTGACGAAATTTTATTCGATTGAGTTTGATTTGTGGTATAAAGTTTTTTTACCGAGAATGAATTCTCTTCATTTACCTACAACTTTTGGTGGAACAAGCAATCATTTTCGCATTCAAACATTAAAAAGCAATATGTGGGACTCATGGAATGTTACCGAGGATGCCGACTTAGGAATTCGTTGGTATTTAAAAAATCTTGGTGAAGTAAAAATTATAGACTCTCAAACGCTCGAAGAGGCGCCAATTTCAATTTCAGCTTGGATAAATCAACGCTCTCGTTGGATTAAAGGTTTTTTACAAACTTATTTTATTCATAAAGATCACAGGGGAAAAAAATTTAATTTATGGTTGAATTTCTTTATTTTTTTGCCAATAGCATCGCAAATTTTGTTTTTCCCAATTGTTTTCGAATTCATCGTTTTGAAATTTCATCATCAATCTGAATCGCAATTATTTTTAGCATCAAAAATTTCTTTATATTCATTCATAATAAATTATTTTTTACAAATCATTCCAATATCCATCAACGCAAAAAAATTTTTATGGCGACCAACCCTACTCATATTTTTCTTCCCATTATACTCAATCGCACTCAACATCATTTCGAGTTACAAAGCTTTATGGCAATTATTCAGCAAACCCTTCTTTTGGGAAAAAACAAAACACGGCGTATCGAGCATTTATAATAGCCAAAAAAAATAATCATTTTTTCTTCAAAAAATACCGCAAGTACTATCAAAAAGCACTTGCAATGGAAAGTTAAGCTGTTAAACTATAGAAATAATCGAATAAAAAAGAAAGATTTTTATTTAAATTTTCATTATATTGTAGATTTTTTTTATATCATATGATGCAAAATTAAAAATTTACAATTTTTCGCTGAAAAAAGATTATTTTATATATTTTTTCGTTGAATAATATATAATTGTATATTATATTTAAATTTAGGTATAATTTTAACTTGCTTAGATTAATAGTTGTAAGCTAAGTTTTGATTAGTTTTATTGTAACTTATTATATGAACAAAATATTGTTGGTTGATGACGATGTAAAAGCAGCAAGCTCTTTACAAATCGCTCTTCTTGAGCATATGAAAATTTCATCAGACATCTGCGATAACATCAAAGATGCATACGAAATGGCGAAATCGACTTTCTATGAAATCATTTTATTGGATTTGGTTTTTAAAAAAGAGAGAGTTGTGGCGCACGATTTGATATGGAAGTTTAGATTGGCAAAAATTAAATCTCCAATCATCGTTCTTTCTGCATTATGGGCGATAGAAAGCAAAATCCGGTCGCTCGGCTTTGGTGCGGACGATTATTTGGTAAAGCCTTATAACACTGTTGAATTAATCGCAAGAATTCAAGCTTTATCTAGAAGATTTAGAGGTTTGGATAGTTCCGTTTATAAAATTGGACCGCTTTCGGTTCATTTAGACAACAAAGAGGTGTATTGCTACAACACACCTATTATTCTTACAGGAAAGGAATACGCAATTCTTGAAATTCTTGTAACTCGCAATGGAATTGTTCCTAAAGAAGTTTTCTTGAACAATTTATATGGCGGAATCGACGAGCCAGAAATGAAAATTATAGACGTTTTCGTTTGCAAATTGCGTAAAAAACTTATCACTGCTTCAGGCGGAGTTGATTTCATTCAAACTGTCTGGGGAAGAGGATATCAATTGAATCGCAATATCAAAAGCATTGAAGGTGAAGGAGATGATTCTGCTGGCGGTATTTTATCCTCAAATCATGGAGGAAATATTTTCGTAAATCATGAATTAGATGGCTTGAACGATTCAGGCGGATATTCTGATTTCAACAAAGCTGACTACAGAGAAACTGTTGGCATGGGCAACGTAATATAATAATATTGCGAAGATGTTATCGGAATTTATATTTCGATAATAATCGATTTCTTCGTGAATTTATATCGAGCCGAGATTCGAATAAGGTGAAATTTTACTATCTAGAGTTTCAAAAAAACCTTTTTCGTATTTTAACAATCCATTCCAAGCTATCATTACTCCATTATCAGTGCATAATTCTCGTTCTGGAAATAATAATTCCATGTTGTGAAAATGATTTATCAATGAATTTTTTATATATAAATTCGCCGAAACACCACCACTAATAACAATATTTCGAATTTGCATATCGCATTTTTTCAAAGCATTTTGTAATTTATGTATCAAAATTTGAGTAATAGTTTTTTGAAAAGATGCGCAAATATCACAAATAATATTTTGATTCAAAGGCTTGTTTTTTTCAATCAGTAATTTTACGTGAGTTTTAAGCCCCGAAAAAGAAAAATTCGGATTATGTTTCTCAACACCAATGCAAAGTGGCATTGGCATTTTATATTTTTCTGAATCTCCATTCTGTGCATTTCGCTCTATGAGTGGCCCTCCCGGATAATTCAAACCAAGCATCAAAGCCACTTTATCAAAAGTTTCGCCAAGCGAATCATCGAGCGTTTCGCTGAGAATTTGATAATTTTCAAAATCACGAACTAAAATAATTTTGGTATTTCCGCCCGAAATAAGCAAAGCCAAGAACGGATAGGAGATTTTCGAATTATTCATTAAAGGCATCAAAATATGCGCCTCAAGATGGTCAACTGCGATAAATTTTTTATTTAAAGCGAGAGAAAGCGTTTTTGCAAAAAGATTCCCAACAATCAAGCCCCCTATAAGCCCTGGATTTGCACTTGCAGCAATCGCATCGATATCTTTTGGCTGAATCCCGCCATCCACAAAAACTTTCTTTACAACGATGTCGATATTATTTAAATGACTTCTCGCCGCTAATTCTGGAACGACACCACCATATTCCTCGTGCTCTTTTTGTTGTGACGAAATCACATGAGACAAAATCTCAACAAAATCAACATTTTTTTTTATTAATGCTGCGGCTGTTTCATCGCATGTCGATTCGATTCCAAGGATTATCGTCATTCGACTCATTAAATATATTCTACAAATGGCTCGTCTGAATCTGATTTTCCCAAATAACCAATTTCTGAGAATTTTTCTCCACTTTCATTCAAAATTTCACGAATTTTTTCAAGATTTGTTGCGTCAAAAACGGCAATCATGCCAATTCCCATGTTAAAAACACGATACATTTCTTCATTTGAAAGCGATTCGATGTCAATCTTGCCCCTCATATATGAAAAAATCGTCGATTCCACGCTCCAAGATTTTCGGTCAATTTTTGCAACGAAACTTTTTGGTAAAATTCTCGGCAAATTCTCTGTAATTCCACCACCTGTGATATGAGCGAAACCCTTCACGTATTTTTTTAATTTCGTGCAAATATCAACATAAATTTTTGTCGGCGTTAATAAATATTCGCCCCAAGATTTTGATTTATCAATATCGCACTCATCATCATAATGAATATTCAATTTTTCAAATATTTTTCTCGCCAAAGAAAACCCATTTGAATGAAGGCCACTTGAGTGCAAACCAATCAATAGATCGCCCTCTTTCATTGATGGTAAATTTGGCAACATATTATCGCTTTCTACGATTCCAACCGAAAATCCCGCCAAGTCGTATACGCCACTTTCATAAACTCCTGGCATTTCCGCAGTTTCACCACCAATCAAGCTCATTTTTCCGTCAAGGCATCCTGAAACAATACCGTCCATGATTGATTGAACAGTCGGCTGATGAATCGAACCACAAGCAATATAATCAAGAAAAAACAACGGCAAAGCACCTTGACAAATCAAATCATTAACGCACATAGCAACCAAATCGATGCCGATTGTATCATGTTTGTTCATTTTTTGAGCGATTTTAACCTTCGTCCCAACGCCATCAGTGCTCGACACCATCACTGCTTTGTTCAAATCTATGCCTAAATTTTGCAAAGAAAAGAGGCTTGCAAATCCGCCAATTCCATTTAGAACATTTGGAGTGAACGTTCTACCAACTTTATTTTTTATATAATCAACGAATTGATTGCCTGCATCGATATTGACGCCAGAAGATTTGTAGTCCATATTTTTTTTATTAATATGAAATATTGTATATCTTTTTTAACAAAAGGTAAATGGGTTTTTTGGGGTTGTTGATGAAAGTTCAATATTTTTATCTATCTTTCAGGCAATAAAAACTTCAAACTTCACTCGATTTTCTTACACAAGGCACTTTAATTTTCAGTGGCTCTTTGAGCTTTCGACATAAAAAATGCAACGTGTGTAGAGACAAACATAACACGCACAGATGATAAAAAAAGTGAGTAAAATCAGATAATTTTACAGAATTTATCTTGATTTGTCAAAAAAATCAAAAACCGCAAAAGGATTTTTCTGTCAATACGGAGTCCTTGAGCGTACGAACTCCTCTGATATCTACTCGGATTTTTAGCGATGATACTCTTGTTGAATTGAGCTATTTTTATCATTTCCCTGTATACCATTTACAATTTGGGTTGTCATTCTTACTCTTCCAATGATTATTCTGATAAAAATTTGGGTTTTGAGAAGTTGTTCCTGATGCAACAGAATCGAGTTCGTTAATAGTACTTGGGGGGTTACTTTGATTATTTCCATTTAATCCAGCTCCACCATTGTATACAATTGAACTATAGGGCCCTGAAGAATTCAACACTAGGTTACTTAATCTAGTTGCACTATTGTATACAATTGAACTATGATACCCTGAGGCATTCAACACTATACTTTGTGAGCCTATATTATTTGTCGTTGCACTAATACCATTTCCTGAAATATTCACTGTTGTAGTAGCACAGTTGTTATAATTTCTTTTTATATCGTTAATCATATTAAATATTTGATTATCATGTATGAATATATGATTATTTTTTAAAAAATCAACAATAAAAGAACGATCTCTATCATTAATATTTATATCATCAAGGAAATCATTGATATCTTTTTTATATAAAAAAATCGTTCCAGAATGGCCAAAAGTCTTTCTCGTAACAAATTGAAAAAGTTTTATTTATAACTGCAGTCTCTACATTCTGATTATAAGATTTTTTGTCTATAAAAGATGGCTGGATATACCATAATAATTTAGAGAAAATACCACGCTGATGACTTCTTTTTAGACATTCTTCACTTTCACTACTTAATAAAAATTCTTCCTGTAAAGAAAATGCGGTTTTTTCCCACAATGGGTAGTGGCTACTCGATCTCTTAAATTTTGGGTCAGCTAATAGATCTTTTAATGCTTTATGCTTTGATCTACTTGTGTATACACAAGAATTCTCATAAAAAAACTTGTGCCCGCGAATATCCCGCTTAATTGAAAACATAATATCTGAACTTAATTCGTTAATTCTTATGTCTTGATATTCAATATCTTGATTTTTACAATTTAATAATTTTAAGCCATGATAATAATAATCCGTATCCAAAGTTAAATTTTTTTCATACCCAAATCCGTAATAATTTATGCATAATCTTAGAATGTCGATTGATATTGGCAAATCAAAACCATTGCTTATTGAATCTTGATTGAGTAAAAAGTTTAGATTTTGATCTTTAGATATTTCATCCTTCGTACAATACTCACCTGCTAACTTATTAAAATCCACTATGGAGAAGTTGCTATGTAGTCTATTTTGATTAACTGTTGCTGCAAAATCATTGAAACATTTATCGTATTCGCACACTACGTTCGCAATATCAATTGTTCCAAGGTTTTCATTGTTGCATATACGCCCTATCTTCCGATCATATAAATCCTCAAAGAAACTTTTTTTGCTTCTGTTTAAACCCATTGCATTTCCCCTTAAATAAAAAATTCCA
>CAIPFW010000052.1 GCA_903864455.1 uncultured Anaplasmataceae bacterium
GCTGGTAGAGCAACTGACTTGTAATCAGTAGGTCGTTGGTTCGATTCCGACAGCCGGCATTTTTCTTATGAACTCTACCAAACATTTTTCATATTTTCTTGGATTGTATTCAGAATATCTAATTATTATTTTTCTTTTACGAAAAGGATTTATTTTAAAGCAATGGAGATATAAAAATAAATTAGGAGAAATCGATATTATTTCTATCAATCATAAAATGCAAACGATTATTTTTGGTGAAGTCAAATTTCGACTCAATAAAAAATATTTAAATGAAAGTTTGACTGACAAGCAAGCGAGCAGAATATATCAATCGGCTGAGATTTTTATATTTGAAAACGAAAAATATAAAAATTATTCGATGAAATTGTTTTTGTATTTAGTAAGCGATTCGATAGAAGAGATTCCTATGTTTTAAAAATTTAGAATGTCTTTTAACAAATCAAATAAGTCATTTTTATCAATTTCCGGATGAAAACTTGTTGCATAAATATTATTCTTTCTTATTAAAATTGGCATATTCTCAAATTCATCTAATACCTCTATCGAATTATCGTTTATTTTGGTAATTCCTGGAGCCCTTATAAAGCAAATATCATGATTTTTTTTTGATTTATAAAATCCACTTTGAATCTGAGATCCATAAAAATTTCTTTTTAGTTCGATATTTAATACACCAAAACCATCAAACAAATTCGACTTATAAGATGAAAGCAATATCATTCCTGCACAAGTTCCGACGACTTTAATTGTTGGGTTTTGTATAACTTGTAAAATTTTACTATATAAATGATTCTCTTTTATATATTGCATTTGTACGCTACTTTCTCCCCCTGACATAACGATACAAGTTAAATCTTCAGTAAAATCTTCTTTACTTTTCAATATTTTATAATTTTCTCCAATTTTTTTTAAAGCAGTAGCATATAAATGCGATCCACCCTGATAACCAATAATTCCAATTATCATAGAGATCTCATTGCATAGCCTCTCCAAGATTTTCAGATATTTCTGCTAAATATTGATAATCTTCAAATCTGTGAGTTGCGCTCACTATAGCTTTAGCTCTCTTTTCTGGGTCGGAGCTTAAAAAAATTCCACTTCCAACAAAAACAGATTGGGCTCCAAGAAGCATACAAAGAGCCGCATCTGCTGGAGTAGCTATTCCTCCAGCAGCAAAAAATGGCACAGGCAATTTTTCATTTTTTTTAACATTTTTTAAATCTTCTAATTCTAATCTTTCTTTTATAGCAAAGTTCATTAATTCATCTTGAGTCATATACTTCAAAGCTTCAATTTGTTTTTTTAAAGATTTGATATGTTTTACGGCTTCGGAAATATTTCCTGTACCAGCTTGACCCTTGCATCTTATAAGTGAAGCACCCTCTTTTATTCTTCTCATAGCCTCTCCTAAATCTTTACATCCACAAACAAATGGGACCTTGAATTCTTTTTTGTTTATATAGCTTTCATTGTCTGCTGTTGTCAGCACCTCACTCTCATCTATACAATCAATATTCAAAGCTTCTAAAATTCTCGCTTCAATTATATGCCCTATTCTACACTTTGCCATAACAGGAATATTTACAGCTTGCTTGATTTCTTTAATCATTTTTGGGTCGCTAGCTCTTGCAATTCCGCCATCACGAAGAATTATTGCAGGCACTCTTTCTAAAGCCATTACCGCGCACGCTCCAGCTTTTTCAGCTATCTTGGCTTGCTCTACATTCATTACGTCCATTATTACGCCACCGCATAACATCTCTGAAAACAATATATTTATATTTAAATTCATGAATTTGTAAGAAATAATTAAACTTATTGTAAATATTCAGTAAAAGAATTACAAGGGAAATTTTCTCCATAAAACCTACTGATTTTTCTAAATTGTATAAAGTTTTTACCAAGTCGAAATACCTCGCATGTTTCTTTTGAGAATTTTCCTCAATCTGATTAAAATTGGCATATTTTCAAATTCATTACGCTGCTCTTAGGAGACTTCACTTGATTCACGCATCAAGCTTTGAATTATTTCAAACCCATGAGCACTAAAAACCAACCTTCCATTTTCCATAATCCACGCAGGCAACTGGCTTACACCAAGTTTTTTTGCTAAATCGTTGTTTTCTTTTGCAATGATTTCACTTGAATTAGAATTTGCAATATTTTTAACTTTCATCAAATCTAAATCGAAACTTTTGATAATTTCATGAATTTTTTCTTCAGATAAATCTGCTTTTAGTATTTTTAAAACAGACATATAATATGGAATAAATAATTCTGAATTTACTTCGAAAACCGCCTGACCATATCGAGAAATCACAGAAGAAAATTTATTTTGAGTGATGATTTGACGAAAATAAATATTAATATTTGATTTTTCGCTCATCTCATGAATTTTTTCAAACATCGAAGTTACGGAATCAAAATCACTAAAAAACATCATCACA
>CAIPFW010000053.1 GCA_903864455.1 uncultured Anaplasmataceae bacterium
AGTATTTCAATTCCCGCTGAATTTGTATTAAACTTATTCTAACTCATTTAATTAATAATGAAAAGAATAACGTGCGATTCAGATCTTACAGATAGTCAGTGAGAATTGATAAATAATCTCATTCCAATCACCTAAAGATTTTCCTCATTGGAAAGTCGTTTATTCTTTTTTCTCAAGATATAGAGATAAAGGAGCATGGAAAAACATTATGGATAAATTAGTTAGAAATGCGCCAGGGGAAAAAAAATCATAACTGAATACGTTGTAGATTTCCAAACTAGGCACTGTTAACAAACTTCTTCACAATAAACCCATTGCGTTTGTTTTACATTTAAAACTCAAAGAGCGCGTGAAAATAAATCGCATTTAAATTGCTTTACAGAAGGAAATCGAAGTGAGTTTGAAGTTTTTATCGTCCGAAAATCGATAAAAATACGGAATTTTAAAGTTTTATGAGAAATGCAATGGGTTTATAGATCATTGTAGCGATTGGTACGATAGACCTCTCGTCGTTTTCAAAAATTAATCAGTGCTTAAAAACTCTTTGACCCGTAAAAATCATTGAAATATTATGCTTATTGGCATAATCAATCACCTCTTGATCTCTCATAGATCCTCCAGGTTGAATGACTAATTTGATTTGTGCTTCTATAGCAATCTCCAAACTATCAGCAAAAGGCAAGAACCCATCAGATGCCATTACTAAATTGGTATAATCATGATTGTGATATTCTCCCAAAGCTTGCATCGAGATTTCTAAGCCATCATTCTTCAAGTCAGTCGATGTTTGAGAATTTTCTTTTGCGGAATTCAACCTATCCATCGCAATTCTAGCACTTTGAACTCTGCTCGTTTGCCCTGGGCCTATTGCAACAGCAATCTCATTTGTAGCAAAAACAATAGCGTTTGATTTCACATGTTTCGACACTTTGTATGCGAAATTTGCATCACGCATCAAATCATCGCTTGGTTTTTGATTTGTTACGCATTTCCAATTTTCCTCGTTTAATGAATAATGTGTATCTTGAATCAAAACGCCTCCTAAAGCTGGTTTAAAATCAATATCATTTGAAATTTTCTTAATATCATCAAAAATGATCACTCGGAGATTTGGCTTTGTAGCAAAAACTTGCATCGCTTCCTCGCTTATATTTGGCGCAATAACAACTTCAGTAAAAATTTTTATAATTTCTTGAGCCGTACATCCATCAATCTCAACATTTGATGCAACAATTCCACCAAAACTACTCTCTCTATCGGCTAAAATAGCTTTTCTATATGCATCAAAAGTATTTTTTCCTGTAGCTACGCAGCAAGGATTGTTATGTTTTACGATTACAATCGTTGGTCTTTTAAACTCATAACACAAATGAATCGCAGCATGAGAATCCAATATATTATTATAGCTCAGCTCTTTTCCTGAAAGTTGAGTGAAGTGAATTGAATCATTTGAAGCTAATGTTTGAAAAGTTGCATTCTGATTAGGATTTTCACCATAACGCATATGAATTGAATGATTTCCAAATTTCAATAAATTTGAATTGGGAAATGAATTATCATTCGCACTATTATTTGATTTTACAAACCAATCATGAATCATAGAATCATAGTTCACGCTATATTGAAAAGCTTTTTCAGCCAATTTTCTTCGAAATTCTAATGATGTAGAACCATTATTTTTTTCTAATTCATCTATTAAAAGCTCATAATCACTATTGTTTGTTATCACTATCAAATCATTAAAATTCTTCGCTGCGGCTCTTATCAACGCAGATCCACCAATATCAATTTTTTCAACAGATGGCTGACTTTTAAAGTCATATAAATCCACGATCACTAAATCAATAAATTTTGCTTCCACTTCTTTGAGTTGCGACGAATGTTTCTCATCATCGCTTTTTGCTAAAATTCCTGCAAAAATCAATGGATTTAAAGTTTTTACTCGCCCGTCAAGAATTTCTGGGAATTTTGTATAATCACTGATTTGAATCGAATTTATATTATTTTTATTGAGAAAAGCATGAGTTCCGTCACTCGCCAAAATCTCTACGCCATATGTTTTTAATAATTCTCCAACTCTCAATAACCCATCTTTATTCGCTACTGAAATTAAAGCTCGTTGTATTTTTTTCATATATATCTCATTATTTATACGAGAATTATAAGATATATTCAGATATTTTAATAGTGAGGAAAATCAATTTTACATTTTAGCAATTCGTACAATTCACACTTACTCTCAACGCTAATCCACCCTGCGATGTTTCTTTATATTTCGAGTTCATATCATTTGCAGTTTCTAACATCGTTTTTACAACATTATCAAACGAGATAATCGCATTACTTGGGTCAGTCTTCAATGCCAATTCAGCTGCTAAAATCGCTTTTATTGCACCCATACTATTTCTTTCTATACATGGAATTTGAACCAAGCCACCAACCGGATCGCATGTCAAGCCAAGATGATGCTCCATTGCTATTTCAGCAGCCATTATGCAATGGGCAGGTGAGCCACCTAATGCTTCCGCTAAAGCAGCTGCAGCCATAGATGATGAAACGCCAATCTCAGCCTGACAACCACCCGCAGCAGCAGAAATAGTTGCATTTCTTTTAAAAAGCGAGCCCACAATTCCTGCCGTTAATAAAAATTTTTTTATTGTTTCTTGACAATATTCTTTTTTTATAAAAAATAAATAATACATCAAAACAGCAGGAATTACACCCGATGAACCATTTGTTGGCGAAGTTATAATCCTTCCAAGAGCTGCATTTACCTCATTTACAGCCAATGCGAACAAACTGACCCATAAAAAAATTTCTCTGTTATCAGGGTCTTGTTTCGCTATACAATCCCTCCATTCTGATTGAGAATGATATTTTGAACCAAATAACAAATCTTTATTTAAATCAAAAGCCCTTCTTTTTACATTCAACCCCCCAGGTAAAAAACCCTCTGTATGACAACCAAGATATATGCTCTCTTCCATAATACGCCAAATGTTTAGAAGCATTTTCGATATCTCATCTTCATTGTATTTATACAATTCATTTGCTTTTGAAAGCTCCCAAATCTGAAAGCTCTCTGCCGCACAATGATTCAGTAAGTCTGTCGCCGAGTGAACTTGATATGGAATTTTTTCTTCATTATCACATTGAGAATTTTGCGAGCTATCCTCCTCCTTGATTACAAACCCACCACCAATTGAATAAAAAATACTTTCTATCTGCTCTTCATTTTGTAAAGTTGCGACAAAACGCAACCCATTTGAATGAAATGGCAAAAAATCTTCGAGAAAAACAATGTCTTTCTCGATATCGAATTCGATAATATTTCCTGCAAAATTGATTTTCTTCTCTTTTTTGAGTTGCATTATAATATTTCCAATATTATTGACATCTATTTCCTCGGGCAACTCTCCCAATAAAGCTAAAGCTATTGCCATATCAGTTCCATGACCTTTGCCTGTCAAAGACAGCGAACCATATAAATAGACTTTAATGCTTTTTATTTGATGTAATTTTTGTTTCTCTTGCAACTCAACAAACCATCTCTGAGTCGCTTTCCATGGACCTAGTGTATGAGAACTTGAAGGTCCGATACCGATTTTAAACATATCAAAAACACTGATATGACTCATATGCGCTAGCTATAAAAAATAAATCTTAATATTGAAGATAACAAAATACAACAACTTAAGATATATTTAATTATTATTTAATAACTTTCTCAAATTTTTCTTTTCCCCAATAGTCATAAAATTTTATTTTTTCCGTTTTATCATTTTTTAAAAATAATTCAGAAAATCCAAAACCTTTATATTGCTCTTGATCTTTAATTTTATAATCAAAAATTTTCTTATTTCTTGTCACCATAGTCGTATTGTTTAGAAACGCACCACTATTTCCAGAAACAATTTGATACAAAGAATGATTTTTATTTTTTAATTCAAAAAACATCCCTGTATGAGTATGACCAGATAAAATCATCTTGATTTGAGGAAAAACTTTCTTGAAATCGCTATGTTGAATCGCATAATTTAAAACATAATTTATATCATGCTTTTTTAATTCACGTTCCCACGGCCTCACTTCTTTCGATAAAACCGGTCTATGAATCACTAAAATATTCTCTTTATCATTTTTTATAAACCTCGCTAATTCATTGAACTGAGAAATATATGACTTTAATTGCTCCTTCTGTTCGTCTTTGTTGATTTTTTTAAATTTTATAAGAGAATCTTCAGCTTCAGCAGAATCAACAACTAAAAATCGAAATTTTTCAAACTCTGTAGAATGTGGCTTTGTGTAAGTAGAGCATTTTCTAAAATCTCTTGAATAATCTAAAATTACAGACCATCCATCGCCACCTCTCAAGCATTTCTCATGATTCCCTCTTGTAAACAATATTGGTTTTTTTTTAAAAAAAACTTCAGCATCATCTAAAAAGTCTACCTTCCAAGTATCCAATTTATCTCCATAGGGTCTGCCAAAACATTCCTTTTCTTTCACGCATTTTGATTTGCTGTAAAAATAGTCACCAACATGAACTACCAAATCAGCTTCATTTTTTGCAACATTTCTTGCAATCTCTGAAAATGGATATTCGGACAAAACATTACATTTTTGCTCTAATTTGCCATCCCAAGTTATGCACCCTGTATCACCAATGATACTTATTTTATCAATTTGTGAAACTTTTGTTGAAATATTTAAATCTTTGAATTGAATTTTATGATTTTGAATATTATCAATCTCAGCTTGACAAATTTTTAATGGAAAGCTTTCATTTAAAGTATGATGTCTCTCGAATGTTTGAATTTTATTTTTATCAACGATGATAGTTGGGCATTTTTTATTTAAAGAAGCTGTGAGATATCTGAAAAATAATGAATTATCTTCTGAATATTGAACCCAATATTTTTCATAATTCTTATTATTTTTTTTTTCACAATCGCATTGCGAATCACACTTTTCATCACATTCACATTTCGCTTTTTTCTCACAATCGCATTTTGAACGACAATCACATCGTTCATCATGTTTTACAATTGTATATTTATCATTCTTTTCTCGGCATTCATTATCGCAATACGCTTTTGCATCGAATGCATTTAAAATTGATAATAATGCTGGAACAATTAAAAGAAATTTTTTCATACCCGTTATATAAATTACTCATTTCATTCTATTTACAAAAATTACGAAAGTAAACTCAATATCTCTAGGACTATAAATACAAAGCAAAAAGTTTAAATTTATATTAAACCCATTGCATTTCTCATAAAACTTTAAAATTCCGTATTTTTATCGATTTTCGGACGATAAAAAAAACTTCAAACTCACTTCGATTTCCTTCTGTAAGGTGCCTTAAAATGCGATTTATTTTCACGCGCTCTTTGAGTTTTAAATATAAAACAAACGCAATGGGTTTATTAAAGAACTCAAAACAATCTTATCGATTCATCTGATGAACTAATTACTTTATTTATTTTTATAATTTGTTACAATGATTTTTAAATTCAAAAATAATACAAATTTTTACAATGAAAAAATTTTTAAAAATATTTTTTTTAATTCTGATTATTTCATCTTCACAAGCATATGCAACTCAATATAGCAGAGCTATAGCGATAAATCCGCATATTCGAGTAATAAATTATAGTCCAAATGAAGTCCATTCATATACTGGTTTTTATAATTATGTAGCTTCTATACTTTTTGAAGAGGGGGAAAAAGTCATCACAATAGCGATAGGCGATCCAACAGCTTGGCAAATCACACCAAATGGAAATAGATTATTTATAAAACCACTACAAGATCATGCAGAAACAAACGCTCTGATTATTTCGAATAGAAGAGTTTATCACTTCGCTTTGGATGCCAAGGAAGCGGGGGGACTGAATGATAAAAGTTTAGTCTTTGAAACAAGGTTTGTATATCCACAGGTTAATTTTTCTTATTCAAACGATTCTGGAGGCTCTTATATTCCTGACATCAATGAAGATCATACTCTCAATTATAATTATGTTGTTTCAGGAAATGACCTCATTAAACCAGTTAGAATTTTTGATGATGGAAGATTTACTTACCTTGAATTTAGCAATGAAACTGTGAATTTACCAGCAGTTTTCGAAGTCAATGAAAGCGGTTTCGAATCTATGATAAATATCAGAACAGTCGGAAGACACATGGTTATCGAAAAGGTTGGCTCATTATTTACACTTAGATATGATAAAGAGCACGCCTGTGTTTTCAATCAATCGAAGCCATTTAAATTAAAGAAAGAGAAGAAAAAACGCTCTTCTAAAAAATAAATAAAACTTTATTATTGAAACTCGACTTTCTCTCCTCTGCTCATATCTCCAATCAAATCTTCAACCAATCGAGCAATTTCTTTCGAGTGCTTAGTTATAATATTCGAGATATCTTTACCCGTGATTTTGTCGCTTTGAGCTAACCTTTCAACATCATCACTCACCATATTCATCAATTTATCGCTTAATTTTCCTTCTTTTTTAGAGCTTGATTTTTGTTTTGATGAGCCTTTTTTATCTTCAGAGCTATCAATCATACTATTAATTTGCTCAAAATTTTGATTCATAATATTCGTCAGCTCGCTCTCATCAAGATTTATTTCTCCATTCTGAGTGATATTTTTTATATAATCATCAATCAAATTACTGAATTCCTTCGAATGACTATTGATAATACCAGAAATATCTTTTTCAGTGATTTTATCGTTTTTAGCAAGTCTCTCGACATCGCCACTTATGATTTGAGTCAATTTATCATTCAAATCGCTCGTAGGATTTTTACTCACTTTACTACCCATTTTTTACCAAAAAATAACTAATTAAAGTGTAATTTAAAATTATTAAAAAGAGATTACTTCTTAATCTTTATGTTAAGCAAAAATAAAGAGCGATTTCATGAAAGAATTTGAACGTAAAGCAATCGCAATCGCAAAAATCATTTCTTTGCCAGATTACAGATTTTTTTTATCACTATTTTCAACATTTTTTTCACTATCATTTTTATCATCATCTTCTTTTACCGCTTTTTTCATTGCTTTAAGCCCTTCTCCCAACTCCTTCATAACTTTTGGCAACTTTCCAGAACCAAAAAGCAATAAAATCATCAAAAATATTAAAATTAATTGCCAAAAGCCAACAGACATATAAAATATTATACAAATATCATTACTCAATTATATCATCTTTCTCGCCTCTGCGTGGAAATTACTCAAAACTTGATTTTTATACAAAACAAACTATATTATATATAAGTAAAAATAAAAATTATAAAATAAGCAAAATGAATTACAGTATAGCAAAAACACACTCAAACATTGATTTATCAAGTAGCACAAGGGAATATTTAAAGAAAATCTTTTTATTTCCCATGCTCGAAGAAAATGAAGAAAAAGAATTAATGAAAAAATGCCAAATCGAAAACGATATGAAGGCTGCACAACAACTTGTTACGAGTCATTTAAAATTAGTAGCAAAAATTGCTATGGCTTATAAATATAAGGGGTGCGAGTTACAATTGATGGATTTGATTTCCGAGGGAACATTGGGTCTTATTGAAGCGATAAAAAAATTTGATATCACGAAAGGTTGTCGTTTAGCGACGTATGCAGTTCATCACATTAAAGCAAGAATATACAATTTCATCATGGATTCATTTTCTCTCGTAAAGCTCAGCGGTGCAAGAGTAACAAAATCTTTATTTGGAAAATACAAAGAGCTTATGTCGGCAAATTCAGAGGATGATTTGGAATGCATTGCAAACGAAATTGACACTTCTATTAAAAATGTAAGCGATATGAAACAAAGAATGACATTTCGTGATTGCTCTTTGAATAATAAATTAAATAATGAAAACGATGAAGAATGGAACGATTTTCTAGAATGCCAAAATGATACCCCAGAAGAAAAAATCATCAATCATGATGAAAAGACAAAATTTCTCACTGGAATTCGTATGGCTTGCGAGGAAACCCTCGATGAAGAAGAAAAAGAAATAATCTATCACCGAATTATTTCAGAAAATCCATTAAAATTAAAAGACCTAGCTTTGCAATATAAAGTTTCACCTGAGAGAATCAGACAAAGGCAGGAAGCCGCGTTAAAAAAAATTAAAAATTATTTGTCAAAAAATATGCTTCTTCAGATAGCGTAATTAGTAATAAACCCATTGTATTTCTCATAAAACTTTAAAATTCCGTATTTTTATCGATTTTCGGACGATAAAAATACGGAATTTTAAAGTTTTATGAGAAATACAATGGGTTTATTATTTATCAAGAAATTTAAGAAAATGCAATGGGTTTATAACTTTTTTTCTTGAAAAATTCTTTATTTTTAAGTAAAATAAAAATAAAAAATTCGATGAACAGCAAATTAAAAGTTTCAAAATTAAATAATTTAAAAAAACCACTTTCGCATAAATCTCAAGAATGGGTGCGTAGGCATTTGAACGACCCATTCGTAAAGCAGGCGAGAAAAGATGGTTATATTTCCCGCGCAGCATATAAATTAGTGGAAGTGCAATCAAAATATCGAATCATTCAATCAAATCATAATGTCGTTGAGTTGGGTTCAGCTCCGGGTGGTTGGACTCAAGTGATAACAAATTTTTTGAACGAGGGGCAAGTTTTTGCGATAGATTTGCAAGAAATGGAATTCGCTCACAATAAATTAAATTTTATACACGGCGATTTTATTGAAGAAGAAAATCAAATTATTGAATTAATAAACGAAAAAATCACAAAAATCGAAGGCGACAGAAAAATTCATGGCGTATTGTCCGATATGGCCCCTTCAGCTTGTGGCGATAAGCAAATCAATCACTGGCGAATAATGAATTTGTGTCACGCATCTTTTGAATTTGCAAAAAAAGTTTTGATAAAGAATGGATATTTTGTTACAAAAATTTTTATGGGTGGGGAAGAAAAAGATTTTTTAAATGAATTGAAGAAATATTTTAGAAGTGTAAACTTTTTCAAACCAGAATCTTCTCGAAAAGATTCAACAGAAATTTATATTATTGCGAAGAATTCCTTATAAATTTTTTAACAAAATTCATGGAAAATAAAGAAAAAGATATAAAAAAAATTCAGCGAGAGGAAAAGAAAAAAACTGAATTAAAAAAACGCTTACAGGATAATTTAAAAAGAAGAAAAAATATGATTCACGAAAAAGATGAAAAAAAAATAGCTCTCTTGAAATCTCAGGATTATCGGTTGATGTCATTGTTGGTTGCTACGATTTTGAAAAAACGCAAAAACAAAAAATTGAAATTGATGTTTTGATGCAATTTCGAAATATTCCACAAACCCTTCTCAGCGATAATTTGAATGATGGGATTTGTTATAATGAGATAGTGAAACGCATTGAAAATTATGCTGACAGTCATTCGCATGAAACGATTGAAAAATGGTGTTATGAAATTTTTCAATTGATAAAAATTCATTACAATAATATTTCGCACCTGCAAATAAAGATTAAAAAAAAACCAGCTGATATCAGAAATCTTCAGAATGGCGTCATTTTTTCATATTCTGAAGATATGTAAAACATTTACAGGAAAATTTTTCCACTTAATGCAAAATTAACAAATTTATATTAATATCTTTGAACCAGTCTTCACCCTCTATTAATTCC
>CAIPFW010000054.1 GCA_903864455.1 uncultured Anaplasmataceae bacterium
GTCCGAAAATCGATAAAAATACGGAATTTTAAAGTTTTATGAGAAATGCAATGGGTTTTATAATTTGTATTCATTAAACCCATTGCGTTTGTTTTATATTTAAAACTCAAAGAATGCGTGAAAATAAATCGCGTTTAAATCGCTTCACAGAAGGAAATCGAAGTGAGTTTGAAGTTTTTATCGTCCGAAGATAGACGAAGATATTGAATTTTGAATGTTTAAAAGAAATGCAATGGGTTAACTGCATTCGCTAACAATCTTCTGCTTATTTTGATATTTGATGCAATTGGAATTAGATTCTTTATCAATTCCCACTGACTATCTGTAAGATCTGAATCATACGCCTTCTTTTCATTATAATTAAATAAGTGAGAATAAGTTTAATAAAAATCAACGGGAATTGAAAGACTGAAGGCGACTTCCTATAAAATGTTATTTTTTAACATCCAACTATGTTCATTGACACTAAATCAATTGGCTCTACAGCTATAACAATAGGAATGATGGGGGTATTTAACACAGAAATCAAGCCTTCTAAAGTATTTACATCTGATGGTATATAGTTCACAGTATTCATCTGATCGATAATTGAAGTTAAATCGTGAAGTTCTTCATTAGCTGAAATAAAAGCATCGTAAAGAGTATAAAGATCATCTACGACATTATTGTAATCTTCTGATGTTATGCACTCCTCAGAAATCATAATATTTACATCACCCGTAATATCAGAAATATCTATATATTTTGGACTCATATCGCACCGTTTAAATAAAAATAACCACAACTTTTGCGGTATATAAAAATCTTACAAATACATCTCTGAAAATTCATTAAAAGCAAAAGCATATAACTATATATCAATTAATATTGTCTAATAAATCAATTAATTTTATATAAAAATATAAAGAGGAATCGTTATTTTTATAAGTAAAACATTACTATTTATGTATAATGCAGGTTATTATCTTATTAATTAATTATGGCGTATTGCGACAACAAAATAAAATCTCTTGAGGATGAAAAAATAAATATTTTACTTGAGCTGCTGATTTGCCCTAAAACTGGCCATAAATTAAAGTTTGATAAAAAATATCAAGTTTTTGTAAGTGAGGAGGGGAATTTAATTCTTCATTATGAGAATGGAATACCGAATATGCTTCTAGAAGAAAGCGAATCCATAGATTCTTTTTATGCGGGCAAAGATTTCGATAAAAATAATTTTATTTATGCGAAAGATATGCAATGAAATCTTTTGACTATGAATAAAAATTACGCAATTATTTTGATTGGTGGCTCTGGTTCAAGATTTTCTATTGAGTCACCGAAACAATTTTTTAAATTGAATGCAAGAGAAATCGTTTATTATTCGATTCAGAACTTTCTTCAAAATAAAAACATAGATACAATTATCATTGTTGTAAATTCAAATGATGAAAAATTTTTAATTGAAAATGTGGTAAAAAAATACTTTTATCAGGAATATCAAAATCATAAAATTTTCTCTTGCATTGGTGGAGAGAGGCGAATCGATTCGGCATTTTGTGGGCTTTCTTTTATAAAAAAAAATTTTGAAAATTGTGAGAATGTTTTTATTCATGATGGATGCAGACCTTTATTTTCTCAAAATCTCATAAACAACTTAATAGAAAAAATAGAAGAAAAAAAGTATGACTGTATGTTTCCAGCATTAAAAATTACAGAAGCGATTAAGCATATTGATAAAAATATAGTTCGATCTCAAAATCGTGATTTTTTTTATACAGCTCAAACTCCACAAATTTTTCAATTTAAAAAAATTATTGAATGCTTTGAAAAAAATAATATTGATAACGATTATTTTGTCAACGATGAGTCAGGTTTTTTAGAAAAGAATGGATATAAAATTTCTTTTATAAATGGTGAAAAGGAAAACATCAAGATTACTTTTCCTGAAGATTTAAAACTAGCTGAATTCTTTTTAAAAACAAATTTATAATTTATAATGAATGTGTGAATAAAATTATTAAAAAACAATGACTCATTACGTTGGAGAAGAATGCGTGAAATGCAAATACACAGATTGCGTCGAGGTTTGCCCCGTTGATTGTTTTTATGAGGGGGAAGATTTTTTAGCAATAGACCCTGATGTTTGTATTGATTGCGGAGTATGCATTCCAGAATGCCCTGTAGACGCTATCAAAACCGACGAAAATGCACACAACGATTCAGAAAAACTTTTTTGGTTAAGTTATAATGCTAAGTATGCAAAAAAATGGAATAAAATCTCGAAACAAAAAGACCCACTTCCTGAAGCTGAGGAATTCTCAACAATAAAAGAAAAAAAGCATTTATTGAAGGAGAAAATGGATTTTTAATGAGGAATTTTTACTCCCAACCCCTAGGCTGTCAATACAACAACTGAAGCAACTAATTCAAATAAGCCAAGATAACTAGAGGTCTTACAGTGCATTATAGCTTCACTATTGCGAAAGGTGCAATTTATATCCAAGTGAATCTCTAAAGATCTTTCTTGTATCTAATAGTAAGCTTTCTAAATCTTTTAAACGATCATGAGTTCTTTCGAATACATATCTATTCTTTGTAATATAATCTCAAGTTTTACATTATTTTCACTAGTTTCTTTTGAGCAAAATTCTCCTTTGTATCTTATATCTGCAATCACTCCTTTTCTTCTTACTTTGCAATGAGAAGCTGCATTTAATAATATAATCTCTTAAATAGCATCGTAGAGCGAGCAATTATTATAAAAGATTCTGTTGAAGAGATTGTGTATTCATAACCACTTCAATAAAGAGTTTTATTTATATAGCTCGTAGTATGACTTTGTTGAGGAGATTAGCGAGATAAAATTACAGACCGCCTCTATATCTCATGAAAAATGAATAGACATTCTTCTGATTCGAAAAATCTTTAGGTAATTGAGGTCACTGAAATCCGTTCTTTTTTAAATACAACGCTCCATTCGCCAATAATCTTCTGCTTATTTTGATATTTGATGCAATTGGAATGGGATTCTTTATCAATTCTTATTCTTTCATATAAGATGACATATAATCCTTCAAACCAGAATCATTGGCCTCCATACCAGAATCCCCTTTGCTCCAACCAGCAGGACAAACTTCCCCATGTTTCTCATGATATTTCCATGCATCTATGATACGCAAAATCTCATCTATATTTCTTCCGATAGGCAAGTCATTTATCGATTGATGTCTTATAATGCCTTCTGAATCTATGAAAAATGTAGCTCGCAACGCTATTTCATCAACCTCTCTAGTCACTTCGCTCATATCAACATCTTCGTTAAAGCATTGTTCATTCTCGATTAAAATTTCATAATTTCGCGATGTTGTTTTATTGATATCCGATAGTAATGTATAATCTAACTCACCTATTCCACCGTCTTTGATGCTTTTCTCACGCCATGCCTTGTGAGAAAATTTTGAATCGATGCTAATTCCGACAAGCAAAATACCTCTCTCTTGAAATGCATCAAAAGATTCATTTAATTTTATTAATTCAGTCGGACAAACAAATGTGAAATCCAAAGGATAGAAAAATAAAACTGCACCTTTTACATTATTTTTTTCTAATTGCTCATATAAAGAAAATTTAACGAAAGATCCATGCGAATCAACACCATCAAGTAAAATTTCTGGTGCTTTTTTTTTAACTAAAACCATAATTAATTATTTATTTATAACGTACAAGCTATTTTATATAAAAATACTTTCCTGTCAATGAAAATTCAATGGGTTTGTTGAATTTATTTGACTGAATCAAATAAAACTTTAACAAAAATTGACATTTCTTTATCTTTCAAGTAAAATAAAATCATTCAACGTAGATTTAAACTACCTTTTCACCAAATGAAACTCAAAGACATATTTTTAGCCATAATCATGTGCATAACATGGTCAACCGATTATATCATATCAAAAGAAGCATTAGAGCATTTCTCGCCTATTTTTTTTACAGCACTTCGATTCTCTATCGTTTCTTTGTTTTATATACCGATATATAAAAATATCGGAAAATTCTTTAAAGAGTTGTTCTTTTTATCGTTCGTATTAGTTGTTTTCGCTTATGGTTTTGGGGATATCGGAATACAGTTAAATAGTTCTGTCACAGTTTCAAACGTCATCATTCAATTTAATGTCGTGGTAGGAGTAGTATTCGCAGCTATTTTTTTAAAAGAAAAACTCACTCGAAACAATATAATCGGCGGGCTCATAGCCTTTTTTGGTATGCTTTTAGTTGTTTTTAGTAACACAACCAATGCTGAAGCGAATATGCTCTCTGTAAATACAAATAATTTATATTCTATATTTTTCCTTTTATTCACAACTTGCGCTTGGCCTGTATATACAATATGGTCAAAGAAATTATATGGCAAGGTCACATCAGAAGAAATCATAGGATATACAGCGCTTATAGGTTGCGTTCAGGCTTTTGTTGTTTCTTATTTTTTTGAAAAAAATCAACTTCATTCCCTCCAAACAATAGATTTGAGATTAATTTTATATATTGTATACGCAGGAATATTTGGAATTGTTGTGCCTCATAAAATTTGGCATCATTTAATTCATCATTATTCTGTGAATAAAGTGGTGTGTTTTTCACTCTTGATTCCTGTTATTTCTGCCGTGGAAAGCATTTTATATTTTCATGAACATATAAAATTAATGATTGTTGTTGGCGGGTGCTTTGTTTTGCTTGGATTGTATATTAATAATATAAATAGCAATTCTCCTACTACTGATAATAAAATTGTTGAAAAAGAAACTTAAAATATTAATTTAATACACATTTTGAGGCTACTCTCATCTTCCAATTCCCGCTGATTTACAATAAACTTATTCTCACTCATTTAATTATGATGAAAAGAATGGCCGTATAATCCAGATCTTACAGATAGTCAGCGGGAATTGATAAAGAATCTCATTCCAATTGCATCAAATATCAAAATAAGCAGAAGATTGTTAGCGAATGCAGTGTTTTATCTAATGAAAAACGGATGTCAATGGCGACAATAAACCCATCATATTTCACATTAAATAAAAAATCCCATTAAACTATCATATTTGTTTCTCAAGAATTACTTTTATCTAAAAGGAATTCTTGAGATTCACTAAA
>CAIPFW010000055.1 GCA_903864455.1 uncultured Anaplasmataceae bacterium
GCATAAAGTCAACATTTTTTATAAAAAAAATTAATAATTATTCTTATTAAAGATAAAAAACGACTTCCTTGATTATTTTGTTAAAAAAATTATAATCAATCAAACATCATTCATCATCAATATGAAAAATAATCCAATTATTTGTGCAATCGATCTACACAACTTTGACGAAGCTATAGAACTCATTGAAGAGATCTATCAAGAAGTTTTCGCTATAAAACTTGGCTTAGAATTTTTTATTGCCTATGGTTTAAATGGCGTCAATTCTATCGTTGCTCGATTTCCTGAGATTAAAATATTCCTCGATCTCAAGTTTCATGATATACCAAATACCGTCGCAGGCGCTTTGAACTCCATCGTCGGTATAAAAAATATTATTTTCACTACAATTCATGCAAGCGGTGGAGAGGAAATGATAAAAAAATCTATTGAAATCGCACAAATAAACGAAGATTTAAAAATCTTATCCGTTACAAAATTAACAAGCCTAGAGTTGAACATTGAAGATATTATAAAATTAACAGGTGTTGCGCTTGCATCAGGAAGTCATGGAGTTGTCTGTCCAGCACTTGCGATTTCTAGAGTTAATGAAGAATTTCGACAAAAATATCCGAACTTTTTAATTATTACCCCTGGTATAAGATTTGAAGAGAATTCTGTCAATAACGACGACCAAAAGTCTATATCGACCCCTGAACAAGCAATGAAAAATGGTGCAAATTATTTAGTCATTGGTCGACCAATCACTCAGTCAAAAAATAAAAAAGAAACAATTGGGTTGATTCTTGAATCGATAAAAAAATCACATTTATAAAAATAATCTATGAACATAAGAATCATACTCATATTTATCATTCTACTCATTAGTAGCTCTATCGTTCTTGAGATGCCTGCACCAAGCTTCGTTTCGATGGAAAAATTTTTTAATGTGAGTGAAGTTACAATCGGCTATATCGTCTCATTAAGTTTAGTTGGGTCATTTTTCGCATCATTTCTATACGGCCCATTGGCAGATTTTTACGGGCGAAAAAAAATTCTCATCTTTGGAAATTTCATCGCATTGATTGGCTCAATTGGATGTGTTTTTTCACAATCAATTGAAGCTCTTATTTTTTCTCGCTTCGTACAAGGCTTTGGTGCATCGTGCTCTCTCGTCCTCATACCAATTATTATTAGCGATTTATATGAAGTGAACGAAGCATCAAAACTTTATAAAATCAATGCCGCCTTTGTAACTATTTTTACAGCTATGGCACCAATTATCGGCGGTTTTGCAAATGACAAATTTGGATGGCGATATAATTTTCAAATTATAATGTATTTTAGTATTTTGGCATTTTTATTTTCACACTACTTCAAAGAAACAAAAAAGTCAGAAGTGAAAAAGATATCTTTCAATAATATTTTTCTTGAATATAAATTTTTACTTAAAGATCATTTATTTTTATTATCCTCCCTTGCGACAAATTTATTATATGGAAATTTTCTCGTATTTTTGACATACACTCCATTTCTTTATATAAAAGTTTTTGGAATGACAGCTTCAAATTATTCAATTCATCAAGCTGTCGCAGTTATAGCATTTTCTATTGCAAACTTTGCATTGAGCAGATTTTCTGAATCAATGAATCTCAGGTTTGTAAAAATTGGAATATGTTTATGTGTATTCAGCACAATATCGATATATTTCTTTAACTCTCCCAATTTTATCACTTTTTTTATATGCTTGTCAGCTATGGGCTCAGCCATGACATTTCCAACACTTATGGCTTATTCTATTGGTAATGTCGAGGAGAGTCTCAAGGGCGCTGGCTCATCATTTAGCATCGGCACAAGATATCTAATTTGCGGCTTCATTATATATATTGTATCAAAGGGTTATGATGGAACGAATACAAGGCTCTCCGTTTTTATGTCAACATTATCTTTGATTATATTTTCAATCACTCTTTACTTGTTTAAAAAAAGATTTTTTGATAAAAAAGATATACCAGTTGAGTTAAAATAATTACTCAAACGCCACTTTAAAACTTGGCAAATCTTTGTTCATCAATACAATGATGTCTTCAGTTACATTTTCTAAATTATTATATATCATTCCTGAAGCCTCAAAAATAGCACTAATTTGCTTTTCTTTTGCGTAGGTTTCTATTATTGTACTCATTTTTTTATTCATCGTGGATATTGTGTCGAAATAAACTTTTTGCAATTTTTTGCTTTCTTCTTGAGATTCTGTATGAATATTTTTTTTATTCGTATCTATTTTTTTTATTTCAGCTTCTAATGCTTCCTTACCAAGAACATCTTTTTTTTTCTTTAAAATAGTTTCATCTTCTTGAATCTTTTTGATTTTTTCATCAAATTTCGCACTCAATGATTTAGACCTTTCCTCCATCTGCTTTCTTATATCGTGAAAAACAGTGCAAGTTTCTGTAACTTTTTGAATATTAATTACAGAGAATTTATCCTCTCCATTCGCTGAATGATGAGTAAAAAAAGCACATAAAAAAAAAGCAACAATGCTTAACTCTTTAAAAGTTTTTGCCAATCGAGAAGTGTACATATTTAATTACGTCAGATTTATCATAAAATATTGGTAAGGAAACGTCGATACCAATCGGCGCAAAAGGAGTGTCTATAGACAATCCAACACCTAATGATGATCGAATTTTGTCTACATTAAACTTTATTTCTTCTTTGATGTCAACATCTAAATTCGATAATTTTTTCTTGCTAATAAGATTTCCGTAATCCATAAACACATGTCCTTTCAGATTAAAATCTTGCAGAACTTTCATAGGAAATTCAATTTGAGCCGTTCCAAAATAATACTCATCACCACCTAATGGCTTTCCACGAGCATCTTTTGGCGAAATACCAGAATATATTTCAAAACCACGAACTTTTGTTAAGAAGTATCTATCATCAGTTTTTAAATTGTAATTATTATAATCAAATATATATCCGAAATGAGCTTTTAATTGCAATACAACAGCATCTCTATCGTCCTGACTATCTCCAAAATAAAACAATGTTTTATAAAATTGACCATTCGCTTCACTTGAAACAAAGTATTTATCCCCTCCAAGACCAGCCGTATCTTGTGAGAATGATAACAAATAGCCATCTGTTGGATAATCGGCGATATTTCTTTTATCGTATGTGAATTTATACATTATAGATGAAGTGATGTTTTCACCACCATTTTCTTTTGTATATTGAGATGCATTTTCTCCAATATCATAAATATCGTTCGTTTTTAAAGTATAGCGAAGACCAAGATTTAAATCTTCATATATTGGAAAGGAAGTCACAAGCTTTCCTCCATACTCCATATCTTTGTAATCCAGTTGTTCGTTAGTTTCATCTTCATAAAAGAATCCAATGCCACCGCCAATCATTGATTCGAGAAGATTATTTTTATAATAAAAAGATGACAAGGCGATATTTCTTGCCGACCGCTCAATCGAAATATCAAATTTGTTTCCATTTCCAAAGAGATTATTTTGTGCGTATTCGATACCGCCGTATACTCCATTTAAAGTTGAATATCCGAATTTAAACTTGGCTTCACCTGTCTTTTTCTCCAATACATTAATTACAAGTATAATTTTTCCATTTTCATCCTCTTTATGGTCGAGAGTTACAGATTCAAAAAAACCAAGGTTATATATTCTTCGATACGAAGCTTGAACTAAATTTATATCAAGGATATCACCCTCATGAAGTAAAATTTGACTTCTTATCACGCTATCCTTTGTCCTTGCATTCCCTATGATAACTATTTTTTCAATATAATTTGATTGAAACTGCTTTACATTAAAATTCAATACTAATGTATTATTAGAGGTCTTTTTTTTCTCCATTTCAACCTCCGCATATATTTTTTTCTTACTTAGCTCACGCTTTATCTGTTTAGAAAAATTATTTAATTTTTGATTGTTATAAACATCCCCCTCGTTCTTCAGAATATTATTTTTCAGGCTATCTGAGATTGGAGCAAAGGAATGAATGTTTATTTTCTCTATTTTGTATTGATTCCCTTCGTCAATTTCAAATATAAGTTTTGTTCTATTCTCCTTTGAATCGAAAATCATCTCATTATTGAGAAGTTGAAAATCAATAAATCCACGATTTAAATAAAAATTTTTTAATGCTTCTTCGTTCAAATCCTCAAGCTCTCTTTTATACGAAACCTTTGGATTAAAAAATCTCATGATGGTATATTCTTTGAAAAAAATATTCTCAGCAAGAGTCTCTTTTGAAAAATGCTCATTGCCAATAAATCGAATCTGGCTGATTTTTGGCTTTTTGCTTTTCTTTATTTTTACAAAAACATCTACTGTATTAGCATCAACATCCTTTATTTCCTTAGTAATCTCAACATTTAAATATCCAATCTCGATATAATATTCGTTCAATTCTTTCAAAAGTTGATTAAAACTATACTCATTGAAAATTGTATTTGTTTGATTTTCTGTGAACTTTTTCAATTCATTATCTTTTAATTCTTTTGCTCCCTTTATTATCAAATTTCTTACAATTTTGTTCTCAACAACTGATATCTCAAGCTCATCATCATGAAAATTAATTTTTATATCTTGAAATAAATTCGTCTTATAAAGAGATTTTAAAAGTTGATTTATCAGCTCCCCCTTCGTATATTTCTCGTCTTTGAACTTTGCAAAGCTATTCTTGACAACTTTCTCAATCATCTCGTTCGTCACTCTCTTTGTTCCAAAAATTTTTATTCTTAAATGACTAAAATCCCTTGCATCATAAGTTTTACTTAAGAGATAATTATCAATGTTTTTAATATTTTTAGACTTTGTATCACCATTATTAAAATAAGAAATCAGAACTAAAAAAAAAAGAGCCGTGAGTATATTTTTCATCATTTTTATATTTAAATTTCTATTGAGTTTTGTTGATTAATTTTATTATATCGTTCGAATTAGCCACAATCATCAAACCTATAAGCAAGATAAAACCACATGCTACAGCATATATTCGAACTTTTGGCTTGATTAATTTGCCAATCCATAACAAGTCAAATATATAAAAAAGAATATGGCCGCCATCAAGCCCTGGAATTGGTAATAAATTCAATATCGCTAAATTTATCGATAATAAAGCTATTAAAAATAAAAAACTCTCGAATCCTGACCTCATCGCATCACCAGAAGATTTTGCTATTTGTATGATTCCGCCTAGATTTTTCATTTTTTCTTCACCAAAAATCAATCTCTTGATTCCAAGAATAGACATTTTCGTTATCTGAAATGTATATTTAATCGATTCGGAAAAAGATTCCTTAATTCCAACTTTTTGAGTTGATATTTCGCCACCAATTTTCACGCCCAATTTATGATCATCCCCTAAAATTACTTGAAGCTCTCTCTGCCCTTCATCTTTATTTTGCACAACGAGATTTGCGATATTATTTTCCGCTTGCTGAAGTTCATTCAACATATCCTCGGAAGATTTCACATCGATATTGTTAATTTTCAAAATCCTATCATTCACAATCAAGCCATATTTTTCAGCAACTGAATTCGGCAAAATCTCTGAAATTACTGGTTGTATTTGAGGTTTACCGTAGCTGATAAAAATTGTAAAAATAATCACAACAGCCAATATCATATTAAATAATGGACCAGCGAATGCAATTGAAATTTTTTGTAATGAATTCTTGTTGATGAAATTTGTCTTGTCATCCTTTGAAACTTTTGCTGCTTCGCTCTCATCGAAAGAAGCTTCTTGCCCATTGATTTTTACAAACCCGCCAAATGGCAAGGCGCAAATCTGCCATCTAGTTTTTGCTTTATCATAAAACGAAAAAAGCTTTGGCCCAAATCCAACTGAAAAAACATCGATATGGACTCCGCATAATTTTGCAAAGAAATAGTGACCGTATTCATGCACAACAACTATGATTACCGTTACGATTAAAAAAGCAAAAAAATTATTCAGAAAAATGCTTTCTAACATTGAATTGGCTTGAAAAAATGAGGTATTTATTAAAATAATAAATCATTTGATGATAATAAGCAATAGTCCATTTTTCTTTCTTTTTTGAATCGATATCTTGAATTATTGCGAAATAATGTGAATGATAAAATAAAAAGTTTAAAAAAGTTGTTATAATTTTACAAAAAACTTTATAAAGAATGAAAAAAGATATTTTATCAATTTTATCAAACAAAGATGTTAAATTTTTATTTCAAATTTTTCGTCATTCTGAGTTTGAAATAAGATATGTTGGTGGGTGCGTAAGGGATGCATTATTGAGAAAAAAATCCGATGATATTGATTTTTCAACAAACGCTCGGCCTCACGAGATGCAACAAATTTTAAAAAAAAACAATGTTCATTATTTTGATTCAGGTTTAAAACATGGCACCATCACAGCTATTTTTCATAAAACATGCTATGAAATCACAACTTTGCGTTACGATACAGAATGCGATGGCCGTCATGCAAAAGTTGAATATACAAAATCTTGGGAGCTCGATGCTGAAAGGCGTGATTTTACTTTTAATGCTTTGTATTGCGATGAATCTGGAAAAATCTACGATTATTTCGATGGAATGAAGGATCTAGAAAACAAAAAACTGCGATTTATTGGTGATTGTAGACAAAGAATTGAAGAAGATTATCTGAGAATATTAAGAGCATTTCGTTTTAATAATAGATATTGCGATGGAAAATTTGATGAAGAAATCATACAATCATTTGCTGAGCTGAGTTCTGGAATTGCAAACCTTTCTGGCGAGAGAATTCAACAAGAAATCACAAAATTAATTTTTGAAATCAAAAAAGAAAACATAGAAATGCTTGATATTTTTAATAAAACAAATATTTCAAAATTTGTATTCGATAAAAATATTGATTTTCATATTTTAAATCAAATTATTGATTGTGAAATTCAGAATGTATGGCTTCGATTAGGAATCATTTTTCGATACAATAATATTTCGTACGAATGGATAAAAAATCGATGGAATTTATCAAAAGCGAACTCTTTCCTTCTCAAAAGAATCTCTGACTTGAAGTTGCCAAATGATTTGATAGATATGGAAAATAAATATTTCTTTCTTCATTTTGAGATACAAGAGACATTTTTATTTTGCTGTCTGCATGAGAACTGCATAAAAATCAAACAATACGAAGAATTAAAAGATAGATGGGGCAATAAAGAACAGTTATTTTTACCAATTACAAACAAAGATGTTATGAGTGCTGGGTTTACAGGGCGAATGATTGGAGAATCTTTGAAATTTCTTGAAAGTGAATGGTTAAAAAGCAACTGTGAATTGAGCAAGGAGGATTTGATGACGATTCTTGAGGAGAACAAGGATGGTTTATAAAAAAAAATTTCCCCCAAAATCTTAATCATTCAAATGCATTGATTATCGAAAAGAAAAAGAATACAATAACTCCTCAGATAAAAAAATATAGAAAATGTATCCGTCATTCATTGTATATCTCATTGGTCATCCAGGAGTTGGAAAATTAACAATTGCAAAAGAGATGAAAAATTATATATTATGCGATAATCATTTAATCAATAATGTAATTTTTTCTCTGTTAAAATTCGATGAAAAACCTCAAATATCAGAGTTTGCATGGAGTTGCGTTGAAAGAGTAAGAGATATCGTGCTTGATTTTATTTCTCATGACAAAGTGAATAATTATATTTTAACAAATGTTTTGATAGATGCAGAAGACGAAGACAATAAAATTTTTAAAAAAGTTGAAGCGATGGCGAAAATGAAAAATGCAACTCTGATTCCCGTCAAACTTTTTGCAAGTCATGAAATTCATTGTCAAAGAATTCGAAATATTGAAAGAAGCAAGCTTTTTAAATCGAGAGATATTGAAGATACCAAATCATATAGTCATCTATTAAAAATATCTCATAAAAATCTTTTGGAACTTGACACAACACATTTAACTGCAAAAGAATCAGCGATCGAAATTGAAAAGCATATAAAAAAGACAAAACAAAACAACTTATAGAGCTAGAAAAAATTTTTCCCAAAATCTTAATCATTCAAATGCATTGATTATCGAAAAGAAAAAGAATACAATAATCCTTAATATAAAAATAAACAATTCACTTCATGACTACATTTTTATTCGAAATATTGAGCGAAGAAATACCAGCCGATTTACAAGAAAGTGGTGCAAAGCATTTATATGAATTATTTAATGAATATTCTGCTGAATCTGCAATTTTCATACAAAATCACCAAATCTTTTATTCATCTCAAAGAATTGCAATTATATGCAATTTAAAAATTGAGAAAAAAGAAATTATTCGTAATGCTCGTGGGCCAAGAATTGGAGTTGATGAAAAAATTTTACAAGCATTTTTATCGTCGCAAAAAAATCAAAATTTTCGTCAAATCGAGATCGAAAATAAATATCATGGATTGGAATTTAAAGAAATTTTAAATGAAAATCAGGAAAAAATAGAGCAAAATCTATCTCAAATTTGCCTCAAAACTTTGCAAAACTTTGCTTGGAGTGATGCAACGATGAGCTGGAAATCGTATTTACCAAAATGGATTCGACCAATTCGCTCAATTTTGTGTATTTTGAATAACGATATCATTCACTTTGAATTCGCAGAAATAAAGTCATCAAATAAAACTCGTGGTCACAAAATTCTTACAAGGTGGAGAGATATTGTCGTGAAAAGCCCAGAAAAATATGAGCAAAGACTTGAGAAAAAACTTGTCATAGTCGATCAAAATATTAGAAAAAAAATGATTACGCAGAATATTTCAAACGTCGACTTGAATGATAAAAATATAATCAATTTGATTGATGAATTGTCTTGCATTGCCGAATATCCTATGGTTATGAAACTTGAAATTGAAAATGAGTTTTTATCTTTGCCAGATGACTTAATTCAATACATCATGATAGCTCATCAAAGATATATACCAAAAATTGAAAATGGTAAATTATCCAATGAATATTACGTAATTATCGACCATAATGATTCAAATTCAACTATGGAGGGCGGATATCGCAGAGTTTTAAATGCTCGATTATCTGATGGGAAATTTTACTGGGATAAATTTATAAACACAGACTTTGAGATATTAATCGAGGATTTAAAAGCGACAAAATCTGAATATATTCCTGAGATTTCAGTATACGATTTCAATCAAAAAATCTCAGAAATTTTTATAAATAGTGATTCGGTTCATCAAAAATTAAACTCAGAATCATGCGATTTATCCTCAGATTTAATTACAGAATATCCAGCATTGCGTGGGCTCATGGCAAAAGAATATATGATTCGCAACAAACTTAACAATGATGAAAAACCGTGCAATAATTTATATTATGGTGAAAGTGAGCTTTATGAAAAATTCGTTTTACCTACTCATTCTTTTGAAAAAGCAATTATTTTTGCAAAAAATATTCTCAAAGCTGAGTATTTTATCATTGAAAAACGTGAAAAGCCAACATCCTCAAGAGACCCATTTCAAATAAGAAAAGCAATTGAGAATGGAATTGGAATTATTTTCAATGATTATTTGAATAACGATTCGAGTGATTATTCAGAATGTTCCGAAAATTATTTTTTTAATCGAAGCGACGATGAAAATTTTAAAAATATATTTTTCGACGTATTATTAAATTTTTATTATAAAAGCAAGCAATCTTTATTCAATCTTGCAAAGCTTGAAAATAAAATTATCGATATTGGATATCACCATTTTATGCAGACAAATATATTGAATTATAGCTTTCTGAAAATGAAAAAATTTATTTTTGAACAAATTCAATTTATAAAAAATCTCTCTTCTTTCAGTTGGCAAGATGAGACTTTTCAAGCTTATAAAAGAGTTTTGCAAATATGCAGTAAAAAATACAAAGATTTTGATGGTGAAATAAATGAAAATTTAATTCTTTTACAAGAAGAAAAGAATTTTTTTATTTTGATTCAAAGTTGCAAAAATGAATGCAATTTTAATAAAATACAAAATATTGATTTTCAAAATCAAATTTACCTGACAATTAATAATTTTTTTGATAAAATTCGTATTGAAGATGAAAATGAACAAATTAAAAATAATAGAATTGCTCTTTTAGTTCATTTTTATAATTCAATTGAAAATTTTATACCAATAAGTAAATTAAGTTAATAATATGTTTAATTTTTTTAAATCTTTGGAGTGTTTTGGTGGGGCGAAGAATAAATCTGAGCTTATGGAAGTGTGGATTACTGAAAAAAATCCAGACACTATATTTATGAGAATCGAAACTAAACACAGAAAATTGATTGATGAGATTGATATCTATTGTGAAAATTGTGAAATAATGGGAATCATGGATTCTCATATATTTTCATGCAATAAGAAAAAATCTTTTATTATTTATTCTACATTCGCAGAAAAACACAATCTGCTGGAATTAATAAAAAAACGCAAAAAAGAATTTGAAAAGCAGAAAATTCCGAGTGATATTATTTATTCAGTATTATCTATTGATGAAGCTTTATCGAATTTTCACGATAAATCATCAAATATCGAAATTACAATAGAGTGCGAAAAATTATATGAATTGTTCAAGCAATATAATAGAATAATGAATGATGTAATATACGCTCATGAAAAACAAATATATGAACATGATAAACAAATAAAATTAGAAAAAGTTGAAAACATATCTTCGAAACGAAACTCTATTTCAATCCAAACAAATTGAATAAAATCTTTCGATTATTTTGATTGAAAAATCAAATCTTATGTTATAATAAGTAAAAAATGGTAAATATTATCTAAAAATTATTGCATAAATAAAAAATGATATAAAAATACCTATTCAACTATTATTTTTTGGGTAGCGTCATGGTCACTGATTCACAATACTTGTTTGTAGTTATAGCACTTTTGACAGCTGCCGTATTAATTGTAACGACTTTTCGAACAATCAAAATTAGCCCAGTTCTAGGATATTTCGTTGCAGGAGCTGCGATTGGGCAATATGGATTCAATTTAATTCCACCTGGGAAAGGATTAGAAATTTTCGTGGAGGTTGATTCTGCAATTTCATCCCTGGTAATTACTTGGACGTTGGCGGGAACCTCATTGAGATTCTCTTCGAAGCGCGATCCAGTAACTACTACGGTCGATTGAGAACTTTGAGCAAATGCGAGGGTGGAGATGTTAAGGCTTAAAAGGGCGCCGCAAAGTAGGGCACTTTTTTTCTTACAGAATTGCTGCTACATTTTTGACCTTCTGTTGTCGATTACCTAGCTCACTTCCCCGTAAGC
>CAIPFW010000056.1 GCA_903864455.1 uncultured Anaplasmataceae bacterium
ATTTTATAAAAAAAGATTAAAAATAGCGAGGAAAAAAGTAGAAGAAAGCACAGCCTATACGATTCCCTCTTGGCCATTTAGAAAAATTATTAATCTTCTTGGTGCTGGTATAACAAAAATACCGACAATGCTTCCTAAAGATAGGCCGATTGCACGATTTATCGAAGAAGAAAAAGATGAAGATGAATCAAAAAAGCAAAAGAATGATGTTTGGAAAAGAAAAGTTGGCTCTAAAGCGAAATTTTATAATTTTTCTGATATTCAAAATAAAGTTTTAAAAAAAATCATGGAATCAAGAGATGCAAATAATTTAAAGAATGAATTAGATGCAGAATCAATTTTACATATAATGAATGATTACATATCGGGTAAAAATAATAAAGAAAGCTTGCTATCTAAACAAAACGAAGGAAAAAAAGATTTTTCAAAAAGTATAATTATAGATGAATCGGATGAAAAAATTAAAGAGAGTGGGGGAAAAAATATTGATTACGGTAAGCAATTAGGCGGTGAAAAAAATAGAATTGCAAAAGAATTAAGTTATTATATAGAAAAATATTTAGAAAAAAAACCAAAAGATAGGCAATTTATAGAGCCTGAGGATTTGGAATATAAAGATGATGAAGGAAATGACATCCGTCCTTTAAGTGATTATATAGAGCATCATTCAGAGAGAGATAAAATTTCTTACATAAAAGTATGTATGGTTGCTTTACCTGTGATTGCGGTAGGAGTAATGATGGCTGTAGCTATGACAAACCCGATAGTTGTCGGTATAGGAGCCACTTTGATTGCACTTGGTGCGTTGGCAATTATCGCAACTGCAGTATACAAAAATAAAGGAATGGATAAAAAGAAATTCACTGAAACGATAAGGAATGAAGAAGTGAAAAGATTTGAGGAATTGGAGATAGAAGTGGAGAATGAAAAACAAAAGAGAGATACAAAAGAAGGAGCAGGAGGAATGACTGCAGGAGCTACTTCAGAGGAGCAACAAGCATATTTATTGGATCCACATAAGCTGAAAGGCAATAATTCATCAGCAAATGATTTGTTAAATGTGAATGAACAAACTACAGCAGGAGCTACCTCAGAGGAGCAACAAACGCAATTATTGAATTCTCTTATAAAGCAAGAAGGTGACTTGCATCCACTAACTGGAATCAAGCTAGTAGATCCAAATAAACAACAAAACTTAAATCAACATCAGCATAATTTAGAAAATCGACAACTGAATGGTGGTGGTATTGAAGGACCTATTTAAAAACTCACAATTTTCGTGAAAAGCTTTTTATTCAAATTAAAATCGTGAGTGATAAAAACTATCGCACAATTTGTCTTATCTTGTAGGTTGAAAATAAGTTGATAAAACTCTTTTTGAGATTCTGAATCAAGCCAGCAAGTCGGCTCATCTAAAAATATAATTTCTTTGCCTGAAAGTAAAGTTTTCGCCATCAAAACCTTTCTCAATTCGCCACCTGATAACGAATTTAAATCATATTTCAATAAATGCGAAATCTTTGTAAGATTTATAGAGTCATCAAGAGACATCGCTATCGCATTTGTAAATTGGAGAAAATTGAGAACAGTCAGATTCATCGACTCAATCGCATGAAAATATTGAGGTAAATAACTATACGATTTTTCTCCAAAGTGCAAAACATTTCCTGAGCTCTGCTTTTGAAAACCAAGTAAAATCTTGATAATGCTTGTTTTTCCTGAGCCATTTGGTCCGAGAATCGCAATTTTGTCACTTCTTTCAATATCAAAAGATACATCTGAAAAGATTTTTCTTTTATCAAAAAAGAGCGATAGATTTTGCACTGATAGAATTTTTTTCGTCATAATGATTGATATTTAGGTTTTCTTGTTTTTCGATTATTTTTGATTATACTTTATCATTAACAATAAACAAAAGCGAATTAATGAAAAATTTTAATCCATATATACAGCAGCAAAAAAATTATGAAAAAATGAGGCAACAAAATACACCCCAAATTCCGACGATAAAAGGTTTATTGAAAAAGTTTTTCACAAAGTTGGATCTTTTAGCTTTAGTTTTTATTGTAATTACCACTCTTTTTGGCGTTCATGGAAATGCAAAAATTTTCATTCATAGTTTTTCAATCAGTCTGATTTTGATGCCAAAATTTATATTTTTAATGCGTCGATTTCAGAAACATGGGCAACCTATAAGGCTTGATGGTCCTCAATCGCACATTTTGAATAAAAAAAATACTCCAACAATGGGGGGTCTATTTATAATTCTCACGACTTTGATTTTGTCGATGGTTTTTTGTAACGCAGGTTTTGTCTATATTCCCCTTTTTTGTTTGATTTTCTACGGTGCTTTGGGTGGTTATGATGATTTTTTGAAGATCAAAAAAAATAATTCAAAAGGTGTGTCCGCAAAAGGAAAATTGATGATTCAAATCGCAATGGGAGCCCTTTTTGCTTTTATGATTTATTCCCAGAATCATGATGTGACAAAGGTTTACTTTCCTTTTTTTGGCCTAGTTGATATAACTTTTTGGATTTTTATACCATTCGCAACTTTTGTCATTATTGGTGCTTCAAATGCATTTAATTTGACTGACGGGCTTGATGGGTTGTCGATCACTCAATTTTTTGCAACTTTAGGTTTTTTTCTCGCTGTAATTCTTGGTTTTACTCATCATTCGTCATTCATTTCAAATTATATGTATGATCAAGAAATGGCAAAATTTTTGCTTATAATTTTTGGAGTAAGTTTAAGCTTTTTTTGGTTCAATAACTTTCCCGCTAAAATTTTTATGGGTGATGTTGGGTCATTGGCTTTTGGTGCGATGATAGGAGTTATATCGCTGATGTTTTCATTGTCAATTTTACTCATTTTTTCATGCATTATATTGATAGTTGAAACAATTTCAGTGATGATTCAAGTCTATGTTTATAGAAAAACAAAAGGTCAACGAAGATTTTTTCTTATGGCGCCAATTCACCATCATTTTGAAAAAC
>CAIPFW010000057.1 GCA_903864455.1 uncultured Anaplasmataceae bacterium
CGAAATACGATCAGTTGGAGTTTGGGAATTATATTCGAACCTCAGTATAGCATCCAAATATTGCTAATAATCATGCGCAAACGACACACCGAATTCAATTTCAATTTACTAGCCCTCTTTACAATGAATTACATACCAAATTGGGACGCATACTTGGTTTGCCTTGTACGTTCTTTCACCCTCATAAAGATGATACAAACAATACATATATTTTAGATTTCTCGTTACAACATAAATTCAACGGAACTTTTCTCACAAATGACCTTAAAGAATTAATGAATAGATTTACTGAAGATTGTAGAGATAACTCTAAAAGCGATCCATCTCTTCTATTTACTATAGAAGACAGACAGAGGGAAGTTTTAGCAAATATTCATCTTCATTGTGAGATGAATGTTGTTGAAAAGAATAAGAAAATACGATCACAGCGCATTCTATTCATCAGAAACTTCTTCAATTTAGTTGAAGACGAATACAATGCTGTTATTCAAAAAGAAAAAGATGATCTGCGAAATAAAAAAAAAGAATATCGGAAAGATCACTCAGATGATAAAAAAAATGCATTAAAAAGTTTGAAAAAAACCTGTGGATTCATGATGTTTATTCTTAAAATTTACTATTATATTAAAACTTTTTTTTCAAAAAATTTTGAAACCAAATACAACGAAATGAAAAAAGAAATCGAGCAAATCTCGCAAGAATATTATGAAAATGAGGGTCTGATGAATTATAGAGGCGATGAAGGTGAAAGCAAATTCCATGAAATTGGTGAAGATATCATAGCAATTAAATCAGTAGCGCGCCAATCCACTGAAACTTATGAAATCGATGTAGAAGTGAAGAAAAACAATATCTACAATCATCTCAATGATCCAAAAAGTACAAGACAAAAGGATTTCTTTTTAACCAAATTAGCTAAAGAAATTGAGAAAAAGGAGAAAAGTGGGCCTTGTGCAGATATTGAATGATTTTTACTCAGATAAGGAGATATTGTTAAGTCTTATTCTCTTTATTAAATCGAAGACTGCAAACCTCAACACCGAACATATTAAATTTAATTCCTGTTTTCTTTTCATCGAAAGTTTCTCTTGTTTTTGTATCGAATACTTGTCTCGCATCATTTTCTCCTGAAACAATGAAAACACCTATATTCGTCCTATATATCGATTCTGCAAAAGTTGATTTTTTATCATTGCGCCCAATGCGATCTATAGTAGCGAGAACATTATTTTTTTCATCATTTAATATTTCCGCTCCTTTTTCTAACTTTCCATTTCTAATTCCATCATCATGAGCTATATTATTCGCAGTAAAATGCTCCCTTGTAACAAAAAGATGGCAAGCATAAAAATGGGGCGATAATAAAATATTAGCAATCAAATGAAAGAAATTTGCAAAATTTATAATGGTATTTGTTTTATTTTTTATAGAATTCTTGAAGTTATTTTTCTCACCTTCACTCACATCATGTTTTAATTTATCTTTACAATATTTGTATGCAATGAGATTTGTTATCAAAGCGATAAGGCAAGACCCCAAAATCGAACCAGCGAAAGCAAAACAATGAATTTTTGTAAAAAGTAAAATTTTCTCTTTTGGTATTTTATCAAAAAATACTAAATAAGCCAAAGCAATACTTGTGATTGCAAAAGCTACAGCAATCAAACCCTGAAAAATTGAACCAAGAATATGTCGTGATTTAGCTTTATGATCCAGCAAACAATTAGAATCAACGCATGGGGTTTTTTTTATATAATAATGCCTTAAAACGTTTGTTATACCAGCGTTAAAAAGCAATTTCATCAAGATTGTTGCAATTCCAACGACGCACAACATTATACAAAATGCCGATTTTGTATAAATATTATTTATAGCAAATTTTGGCATGATAGCCATTGCTAATGCAGATAATACAAGCAATACTTCTATTGATGTGAAAATTATAATAAATTTCATGTTTTTTTTGCTTGGAGATTTTGTCATATACCTTCGACTCAAAATAATTATTAATTTACAATAATATATTTTTCTTATTAAGTCAAATTTTTAAGAAAAAAACAATTTATATAAAACCTTAC
>CAIPFW010000058.1 GCA_903864455.1 uncultured Anaplasmataceae bacterium
AGTTTATATTTTTAAAATTAAAGTTTGATTAATTTCTTTAGACTTGTAAAATATTAATTTGTTTCCAAAATTTATTTCTTTTAAATAAAATTCATTCAATACAAATCGCAATCAATCATGGGAAAACAGAAGAAAACCTCAAATGAGCTTGACAACATTCGTTTTCAAAAAATCATTGATGAGTTAATAAAAAAGAAATTTGACGTTGAAATCGATCAATTCATTAAAAAATATATGAATAATTTTTTGAGAGATTTTGAAAATCAACAACGAAGAAACCTTACAAATAATATCGTGAGTGCGATTTTTGGTGAAAATGAAAGCAACAATAATAGCTTTAACAGCCGTGGAATGAGTGAAAGGCAAGTTTTATCAAGTCTTTTTTCCGGCTTATTAAAAAAGATATTTTAACTATATTGAGTGACTTTATGATGATTTATGATAATTTGGAGATTGTGAGCGAATCTGATAATGAAGTTCTTTCGCTATCCGATGTAAAAAATTTTCTTAAAGTTTCTGGGAACAAGGATGATGCTCTGATATCGCAACTCATTCGCTCTGCGATAAAAAAAGCTGAGTCTTTTTGCAGTATAGCGATTATCAATAAAACATATTCTATCGTTTTTCCTCGTATCGATTGCAACAAAGCTATATCTTTTCCGATATATAAAGTCTCGAAAGTTACAAAGGTTTATGTGAAAAATAGCAATAATTGCGATCAAAAAGAGTTGGATTCTTCGAATTATTGCTTCGATATTGATAGCCAGCTTCTCAATATTCAAAATACAATGCTTTATATCGATAGAATAAAAGTGATATTTGAAACAACTTTTAATTATAGTTCAAGTGATTTTGATGATTTAAAGCAAGCTTTATACATGCACATCAATCTATTGTACAAGCAAAGATTGGCATCTCTTGATTCAAAGGAGCTTGATATCGATGCACGAATTGCAGGATTATACGCCTCGCTTCGTTCTTTTAAATTATAAAAGTGGTGACTATGATGAATGATATTTTTGACAGACTTGTGAATTATTTGACTAAGGATGAGAATTTGAAAAATTCAATAAATTCGTTTCACTTTCTTGAGCTTTCGAACGATGTGAGCTATCCAGCAATTTTGATAAAAAATAAATCGCAAAATTATAATCTTCAGATTTATGAAAAATTGTCGAATATTGAAATGAAAATTAATCTTATTCTACTTGATGATTCGTATGATGAAATTCAATTTCTGAATTTATATGATAAAATTATTAATTTATTAATGTCATTCGTTTTGATGGATGAGAAAATTCAAATCATCGGTAATTGCGTTCCCACGTCACAAGTAAAAAAAAATGAGATCTTTCAAGGGAATTTTGAGATAGATATACGAATATTTTTTTTGTAAGAAGTTTTTTTAAGAAATAAGAGGCTCAATAGACTGCTCTGAATTTTCTCTTGATTGCGATACATCATCGATAGATTGTTTTTCAAAAATCTCAGATACTTTTTCATTCCCTCTCACCATACAATAAATTGTCGATAAAATTGAGAGGGATGCTACTAAAACAAATGATAAAATAGCGACCTTCACAAACATTTTGTTTTCGCTAGACGCATCGTAAAACTTTTTTATTTCATCAAATTTTTTACAAATAATAACAGCAGTTAAAATTGAGGTGACGTTTAATGCGAGACTGAGAAAGAATTTTTCCAAATAATGACCATCTTTCCAATATTTTACTTTTCCTTGAATCTCTTTTTCATCATCAATTGCCACTTCAAGAGCTTTATTTAATTCAGATAATCCTTGTGCGACATTGTATCGAATTTCTTTTCCAGCTGAATTAATTTGAAATTTTCCACTTTCTTCGTAAAATTTATTCCATAAATCAATTGCTGAATTGAGATTTTGTCTACCACTTTTATCGCATAAAAAATCGAAAGAATTTTTAAATTCCTCATCTGACATATTTTCAACAACATGCTCGAGAGTTGAATATATTTGATTGAATTTTTTTATTTCAAGTCGCAATTCACTCCATTTTTCTCTATTTTTTTTAAAAATTATACCTACGACAGGTCTTACTTGAGCTGTCTTTCTCATAAAAATTTTTCTGTCTAGCTCTGACTTCCAAGTATTGAGAAAAAGTTTTTTTGCTTTATCGATTCTACCTTTTTGAATGTAATTACAAAACTTTTTTACAGTATTATTATGTTGAAAATCAAATAATTGACCGAAATCTACATTAAAAATTTTTGTTTTTTGTCCATCAATTTTTTTCTCTAAAAGATTTCCAGAGTTTATACGATCAGATATGCCGAAAATGAATGCTTCTTGAAAAGCTTTAAGTAAAGACACCTCATCAAATTTATTTAAATCTTCATCATACATTTGAATAAAAGATCTTCGTATACTAAATTCATCAAATTTTACTTCATTCTCTTTATATATTGGCTTGGAATCGCTCACAATTTCAACAAATGTAGCATCTAAACCATGATCATCATTGAATTCTTTTTTTTCTATTTTATAAAAGATTTCTTTATCATATATATCGAATAATTTCGAAATAAATTCTTCGTTTGGAGCGTTGTAATGAAAGTTATTGTAAAGATTTTGAGCATATTGCATCCATTTCGTTAATATAAAATCTATCCACTTTATTAATATAAGATTAAATTTTATTGGATATTTACGCTGCACTTTTTCGAATGCCACTCTATCTACTATTCCTTCAATAGCGCCTTTGTCATTTTTAGAAATAATGTTTTCTTTTACTAAAAAAATTTTTTTATATTCTTCAACATCAACTGTTTCATCAGAAAATTGTATTTTTTTTGCAACAAAACGACTTTTTGAAATTCCTACCTCTTGATTTAATTTTACTTCAAAATAATCATCAAAGACTGATTTTTTTTCAGTATTTTCATTTGAAGTTCTATCCTCGAGTAATTTTCTATTATTTTTATTTAAAATACCTTGTAAATCTTGTTGAAACTTTTCTTTAAAATCATCAATTTCTACTTTTTCAACACTATGAACATGACTTCGAGCTATATCTTGGATTATCTGATTGATTTTTTTTATTAAATCTTTATCGCTTTTTATCTTTGAATCGCAAAGAGCAGAAAACATTTTATCAATATTGTCGCTCCATGATTTTTTGAATTCACTTGGTGCATGATGCATAAAATATAGAAGCAATCCTTGAATTTCATCTGTTAAACTACTCACATTTTGAATTTTAACTCCATTCATTTCAAGTGAATTCAATTTTTTGAGCAAAGTATTAATTTCATGATCTTTCTTATTTTGATATTCATTCTTTATATTAAAAAACTCCTTTCTTTCGTCATCGCTCAATTGATAATTTGAATTTTGCGTTAATTCTCCGTTCAATCTCTCAAGAAAATTTTTATCATTGTTAATAAGATTGTTTTTTTTATCCATTATAAAAAATACTGCGCAAAGATTAATTTTATATATTTTGAAAT
>CAIPFW010000059.1 GCA_903864455.1 uncultured Anaplasmataceae bacterium
ACTATCATTTATAGAGGAAGATTTGATTTCGGTGGAATCAATCCCGATGGTTATGAGATATATCACAAGGATAACTCTCATGTTGGATATATTCAATGTCATGTTTCTCAAAAAAATACAATCGAAGTCTACTTAGAAATCAACAAAGAATACCAAAATAAATCATACATGACTGAAGCTTTAGATGCGTTTTTGGAGAAATTTTTTTCTGAGAATCAGGGTTTTCTAGTGAGAAATCTTATTATTAACGATCGATCCTACTACTTTCATGAAAAATTTGGCTTTATCAATGAAGAAAATCATGACGATTTCCTTCGACATGATGAATCATGCTATTCTCAAATGAATAAAGCTCAATTTCAACTCACTTCACCACAAAGAAAAATCAAAATTGCAAATGCTTTCGAGATGGAGTTGAAAGAAAATGCACCAAGTATCGATGTGTTCAAAAATAATTCCAAAATCTGTTCTGCAAAATATATACAATAATATTCATCAGAATCAAAAATCAAAAGCATAAAATTGCAATAATATATTTTTTTGATTGAGTTTATTAAAACTTTTCGACTATAATAAATAAAATTTTCAATAAATAAAAATTATGGCGATAATTTTACCACACAGAGATATGATGCCAAAAATTGGCAAAAATGTATTTTTAGCCGAGAATGCCGTAATTATTGGTAAATTTTCTGGTGATTTGATTGCACTTCAGAGCTTATCTGGGAGCTTGGTTTTGCATTTGACCCAGGTTTCATTGGTGGAATATTCTTTAAAGAATCTGGTAAATCATTAGGGTCGTATGTTTTAATGTTGAGTTTGAGCAACGATATAAAAGGGTAATCAAATGTTTTACCTCCAGTTCTATCGACAAAACTTGTAGCTAACACGACATTTCCTCCAGATTTTTTTATTAACTCGGCAACTTTTATAAATGAACCCCCTGTAGTAACTACATCCTCGACCACAAGATAATTTTTACCAGCTTCGATTGAATATCCTCGACGAAATTCAAATTCATTAGTTTCTTTATTCCTTTCGCAAAAAATATTTTCCTCAATACCTAAAGATCCGGATAATTGATACCCAGGTATAATTCCACCAATCGCAGGGGAAGCTACGATATCAATTTTTAAATCTGGATAAGTGGATTTAATTTTTTCAGCTAGTAAATCCGATAGCTCTTTCATTTTTTTATGATTGGCCTGTACTTTGCCGATTTGTATGTATTGATCGCTTCTTAAGCCAGAAGATAATATAAAATGACCATCTTTCAGATGCGCCCCGCATTCACTCAAAATTTCTAAAGCTCTTGATTCCATAAATTCTATTTTTTTATTATCCATATTTATTTTTATTAAAAATATTGCAACAATCATATTTCTTTTTTTAAAAAAAAGCAAGATTGTTTTGAAGGTAAAAATTAAAAATGCAAAAGTATATTAAAAATAAACTATCGGATCTTAAAAACATAAAATTGTAATAATATATTTTTTTGATTGAGTTTATTAAAACTTTTCGACTATAATAAATAAAATTTTCAATAAATAAAAATTATGGCGATAATTTTACCATACAGAGGCATAATGCCAAAAATTGGCAAAAATGTATTTTTAGCCGAGAATGCCGTAATTATTGGGGATGTTGAGATAGGTGAGAACACAAACATTTGGTATAATGTTGTGATTCGTGGGGATGTAAATTTTATAAAAATTGGCTCTTGCACTAATATTCAAGATGGTACTGTGATTCATGTTGGGCGGGATAATGGCCCGACTCTTATCGGCGATAACATCACGATTGGTCATATGTGCCTCATTCACGCCTGCACTCTCAAGAATAATTCGTTCATAGGGATGCATAGCACAATTCTTGACTATGCAGTGATTGGTGAATATAGTCTTGTGGGCGCGAAATCACTCGTAACGATGAAAAAAAATATTCCTGATATGGAGATGTGGTATGGAAATCCGATTCAAAAACAGAAAAATATCGATGAAAAAACAAAAAAAATGATTGATGACTCTGCGACGCATTATTGTAAACTCGCTGATACATATTTAAAAGGTGATTTCTGCAAATAGTTAATTATTCTTTAACTATAAAAAACGAAATTTTCCTTCTTGACAAAAAAATGTAATAATATAAATTAAAATAAATTAAAGAGGTTTCAAAATGATTGATAAAAATAATAATATTGACGATATCTTGGGAGATGATGAAGAGTTTGAAGATGCTGCCGAGAATTTAATTTACGCAATCAGAGTTCATGCAGAATTCTACGGATATGTGAAATTAATGGAAATGGTGAAGGAATACTCAGAAAGCTCAGATAAAGAGAAGTATTTGGATTCGATTAATTTGAATGTGAATCCAGAACTTGAAAAATCTTTGACTTTCGGCCCTTCAGTTGCCATGCTTCAAATGATTTTTGAATGGTTGGGTAATTTGGATATTGAATTTTTACTTGCTATCTCAAGACTCATCAACAATGAAGAAAGAGCGACTTTGTTTGAAGGTATGATATATATGGCTATCGCATCAGAGCAAGATGAAGAAGATGAAGAAGATGAAGAAGATGAATTGAACGAGATTGAAGAAAAATAACATACTGAAATAGGTAACTATGAATAATTTTTTACGAAAACTTGAAAGAAGAATAGCGCCCGACCCTCAATTGTTCACTTTTTACTCTAAGTTAAAAGAAAATAATAATTACATGGAGTTGGATGACACTTTAGAAAATAGAATCACCGTTACAAATTTACAAGCAAATCTTGGTGGCTTGATAGGTGAGCATGTTGGAATCGAAAATGTTTTTCCAACGATGATTATGAGTACAACTTTTCCATCTACTCCGCTATGTTTGATTGGCAGAGAGGATTTATTGAGCAATATTGTCGCTCCAGAGCTTCTGAATTGCACAGAACTGATTCATAAAATTTTATTACGCTCAAAGGCAATAGAAGGATTTCTTAAGGCTGGTAAAACTTTCATCGTGCTTTATATGAAGGAATATGATAAAGAAATAATGGACAATTTGAAAACTTTGTCTCAATTATATCCGACTTTGATTCTTAAGAAGATTGATTTTTTGCCAGAAAATCTTCACGGTGCAACTTATGTTGTGAATGAAAAAAATGGCGACCTTGAGCATATATTTTTAGCATCAGTTATCACAACTCAATGCAGTCAAGCCTTAAAAGATAATCTTAAATTATCCAAAATTTTTATAAAAAATTGTAATGATCATGATTTTGCTGAAAAATTATTATCATTAAACAAATTATTGATGGATAATGGTGTCGATTTTGCTAAAATAATCAGCTTGGATAAAAGTTTAGAAAGCTTTTTATAACATTCAGCGTAAATATAAAATAATTATTTACGCTTTATACTATTAAATTTTTGCAATCTAAAATTATCCATTCAGAACCTTCGGTTTTTAAAGCCTTTCCAATAGATAATTCATTTTCATAAACTCGTGATTTGAATGAGCTTCCTTCTTTTTCCATTTGCTCACTTATTATTTTCGCTGAAATAACTGAATTAAAAGATTCATCAATATCAATATTTATAATTTCAATCGAATCTATTTTGACCAAAGTTCTGTCGAATTTTTTTTGCTTCAAAAAATCATTCAAACTTGCAAGAAAAATTTCATTTGAATATTTCATCAAATTTTCAAATTTCCCTTCATGAAATTCTTTTAGTAAAGTTGAAAATAGAAGATCGCAATGCATTTTTATGAAATTTAAAGAAAATTCTTTCTCAACCTCATGTATTTTTTGAACATTTTCTTGAGACTTTTGGTTTAATGATCGAAATATCTCATTTTCAATCTCAACATTCTTTACTTTAATCGCTTCATTTTCCTGATTTTCATTATTCTCACCGATTCCAAAAAGATTATTCAAATCTTTCATTTTTGATTTTTTGCCAAAACCACCCTCTTCTTCTTCGTAAAAACCAAGAATCGATGATAGTTTATATAAAACCAATAAAGCTATTATAAATGATATAATCATCCATCCCATGAGATGCCTATTTTTTAATTTCTATTGTCAACGCGTGAAGGCCTTCATCGAATCTATTTTTCAATGCATTTTTCACTATTCGATGACATTCTACAATGGATTTATTATCAAATAGTTGAGAAGAAATGACAACTTTAAGATGCGAGATGATTTGATCGTCTCCTTTGTCATAATGATCGGCGTGCAAACCAGATTGATCAATTATTTCAAGAAATGTAGGATTTAATACGCTCATCAAGTCGGATTGAATAGAGCTATAATTACAAATCATAATCAGTTTATTAAAAATTAAGCAATTTTTCCTGTAATAAACTCACCAGGCATCGCTTTAATTTTTGCAGATAATTTACTTAACTTTCTCGCAACGTTATTTTTGTGAAAAATTTTTTTATTTACAGCTCTATGTAATTCAGGTTGCGCAACTTGAAAAGCTTTCAAAGCTGACATTTTATCACCTAAAACAATCGCTTTTAAAACTTTTTTTATCGCTGTTTTAACTCTCGTTCTTCTCATTTTGTTAATCAAGGTCCTACGAATCGTCTGACGCAAAGCTTTTTTAGCACTTGAAGTATTTGGCATTCTTTATTTATTTATAAAATACTATGACAGTTTAAAGCATTTTAAAATTTTTGCAATCGAAAAATACGCAAAATTTATTTATTTTTCGAAAATAAAATCACCATCGCACCAATCGTGATGAAGCTATCAGCAATATTGAATACGTAAAAATGATAAGTTTTCAAATGAAAATCGATAAAATCGTAAACGCATTCGTGCTGAAAGCGATCAATCAGATTCGCAATCGCACCGCCGATAATCATAAAATTCCCGTATAAGTTGATTTGTTGAGATTTTATAAGGAAAAAGCTATAAATTATCAAGGCGATAAAAATCACAGAGATAAAAATCTGCATCAAATCGTGAGAAATATCGTTAAAAATGCCAAAACTGATGCCATGATTGCACAAATTTTTCATTGATAAAAAAGATGTGACCTCAACGGATTGAGTTTTAATCGCCTCTTCATTCGTCTCAAAAATATTTTTTACAAAAGATTTACTCGACAAATCTGCAAAAATTATAAAAATTGTCAATAATAACAAGATAATTTTCTGTTTTACAACCATTATGCGAAAACCTCACTCACATCTTTCTGAATTTGTTTTTTTAACTCGTCCATATTATCAAATTTTTTTTCTTCTCGAACGAATCGTAGAAACTCAATTTTAACATTTTTTCCATATATATCTTTCGAAAAATCTTTGATGTGCACTTCAATTATTGGTTGCTTTTTTTTCGCAAGAGTCGGTTTAACACCAATATTCGCAATGCCAACATATTTTTCAATCTTCTTTTTATTTCTAATATTTAGCAATACTTCATAAACACCAAATTTTGGTAGAATTTTCACCTCATTAATTATATTAATCGTTGGAAAACCGAGCATCGGACCAGCTATTTTTTCGCCCTTCAAAACTCTACCCTGAATGAAATATTGGTAGCCAAGTAACTCATTTGCTCTCTCAATCTCGCCATTTTGTAAAAGATTTCTAATGATAGTTGAAGAACATTGCACTCCATTATGCTCAAACAAATTCGCAACTCTCACGTTTTTGTCGCCAAAATGCTTTTTCAGAAGGGCTATATCACCATCTCTGTCCTTGCCAAAACGAAAATTCTCACCAACGACCAAAGAATTCACTCCTTTGCTTTTTAGTATATTCTTGATGAAACTCTCAGCCGTCGTATTTTTTAAGTCACCCAAATCAATCAAAAAACTCATCATGTCTACTTGCAGTAGAATTTTTTGCTCTTTTTCCTCATTGGTCAAAAGTAAAAGATTTTTTTTATTCTCCAAATCAGAAAATTTCAAATTATTTATAAAAGTTATAACGCAACTTTTTTGATTTTTTTCACTCGCAAATTCGTTCAATTGCGCAAAAAGATTCTGATGCCCGAGATGAACGCCGTCAAAATTCCCTATGGTCGCAGTGATGAAATTAGTCATATTTCAAGCAAACACAATCAGTTTTCAAACATTTCTTTTTATCAAAATCTCCTTCATTCGCTAATCTTTTTGTTGGAAATCTTGAATTTGATTCAATAGCTTTATGAATTAATTCACTCAAACAGTTAATATACAAATGATTACAACTTATAGTTGGAACTCGGAAAAAATACTTCATGCCGTTTTCCTCCATCAAACCTTTATAATCGAGATCGAGCTCAAATAAAGTTTCAGAATTTTCAGACACAAAAGCGATTGGTACAACTACAGGTATAATATTATTTTTCGCAACGAGCAATAATTCATCCTCAGTTTTCGGCTCAAGCCATTTCAACCGCCCAACTTTACTCTGATAGGTAATTATATATTCAAGCTTTTCGTCAAAATTTCTCCTTAATTTCTCAACAATAATCTCAACAGTTCGAATAATTTGATTTTGATATGGGTCGCCCAATTCAGTCACCAAAAATTCAGGAATCGAATGTGCGGAAAAAAATATTTTATACTGTAGATTCGAAATATCCGCTTGCTCCTTCGCTTTTCGAGCCTCTTGTAATACTAATTCATAATATGCTTCAGCAAATTGCTCGTAATGATTGCATATTAATTTCGTTTTTTTCAAAAAATTCTCACTATTTTGAGCGATATCACCACAAACTTTAACCCAATTTTCATACGCCGAAACAGTCGTAGTCGAGGAACACTGAGGATACAAAGGCAATAAAATTATCTGGTCGTAATCGCAATCAGCCTGCAAATTCTTCACAATTTCATCAGACATCGGCGCCCAATATCTCATCGAGATGTAGACTTTATAATTTAGATTGTCGCTTTCATTCAACTTTTCTTCCAAAATATCAGCCTGAGCTTTTGTATTTGGAAAAATTGGCGACGCACCACCTATCGAATTGTAAATCGCAGTCGTTTTTTTGTAGCGAGTGCGAGAAATCATAAAAGCTACGAATTTTCTTGCTAAAAATGGCAGTCGAATAATGAATTTGTCAGAAAAAAAATTCATTAAATACTCTTTCACTTCGCTCGTTTTATTTGGTCCGCCAATATTAAATAAAACTACGGCTATATTTTTTTTACTCATTTTTTATTGAAAACCTGGCATTATTGAAAACTTGGTGCATTATCGTGCATAGAACGGAGATATGCAATCAAATTCGCCAACTCTTTCTCATCTTTTACTCCTCCAAAAGCCATGCGATTTCCGGGAATATACTTTTTTGGATTGTAAATATATTGAAATAATTCGGCATAATTCCACTGACCGCCCTTTCCTTTCATCGCCTCAGAATATTTGAAAGTTGCGGAATGCGCGACGTTTGAGCCGATAATTCCATATAAATTTGGTCCAACTTTATCTGGCCCACCCTTCTCAAAAGAATGGCATGACGTGCATTTATTTGCAACTTTTTTACCCAATTCTCCGTCTGCGGAAGCGAGCAAAACAGGGATATCGAAAGTTTTTTCAGCCACGGCTTCTACAACAGCATCTTTTTTATTGTCACCGCTAGCAACAATAATATCCTTACGCTCGCCCTTCTCGCTTGAAATATGGTCGTAAAAATGCTCGATGAAATTTTGCGAAAACACAATCACGAACGCAACCAATAACAAAGCGCCAAAAATTTTATTTAATTCGAGATTCTTCATTGAAAATGCTTAATAATTAATATTAGAATTGAGTTTATTATAACATAAAATTATATTTTAAAATATAAAAACTTGAGCAAAAAGCGTTAAATTAAAATAATTTTTTATCAAAATCTTTACTTCTATAAAATTAAATAAATTCTTTATTTTCGCTTGATTTTTATTTTTTTTTCTATAAAATATACCAAATTGTGGCGTAATTAAAAGTAAAACTAGGTTTTAATTATGCTTGTTTTTTGTTCTAGTTTACTACAAAATTATTTTTTATAAGGTAATGTCGATGACTACAGAAGTTTTTAACGATCAATCTATAAATTATTTGGAAGAGTTCAGGAATTTAACGCCAGAATCTACAAATAAAAAGCAATTAATTGAATTATTAATGAGTGTTGATGCGCACTATGGCCACCAACGTTGTCGACAAAATCCCTTAGTAAATAAATATATTTATGGAACGCATGGCGATGTTCATGTAATTAATTTAACATCAACGATTTTTTTATTGAAAAAAGTTTTAAACGATTTGGTTTCTATTTTTTCTGAAAATAACGCTCGATTACTATTTGTTGGCTCAAAAGAGCAACTTGAAGATATCATTAAAAATGCTGCCGATAGATGCGGTCAATACTACGTAAATCAAAGATGGTTTGGCGGTACGATGACGAATTGGCAAACAATTCAAAAATCGATAAGAAAAATGAATGAAATCGAAAAACAACTTGAAAACGACCAAATGAGTAAAAAAGATAGGCAAAACAAGCTACGTGTTTTGGCGACTTTGAATAAATCTCTTGGCGGTATCAGAAAAATGTCGAATTTACCAGATTTAATCTTCGTTACAGACACAAATCGTGAAAAAGTTGCGGTTGCTGAAGCGAAAAAACTTGGAATTCCTGTTATCGCTTTAATCGATTCAAACTCGAATCCAATCGGCGCTGACTATCCAATTCCTTGTAATGACGACTCACAAAAATCTGTTTCGTTGATTTGCCAGTTGATTTCTGACGCCGTATTGACAGGAATCGAAATTGCGTTTGAAAAAAGACAAAAACAAAAACTTGAAAGAGAACAACAAAGAAAATCATTCTCTGAAAGAAAAAATTTCATACAAAAAGATGAGCAAAAAGAAGGTGCAGATGAAAATTCAAACGAAAATGTTATCAAAGATGAGCAAAAACCACTTTTTGACAAAGACGCTCAATCTTCAAATAATGCGGCTTCTGCAGCTCCAGCAAAAAAATCTGGACCAAGAAAAGATATGGTAACGGGGAGAAAGCCAAAACAAGATAATAGAGGCGATAGAGAATAATTATTAATTATAATATATAGGTAAACAAATGACAAAGCCAACGCAACATTTTACTGATGAGCAGAAAAAAGAAATTTTTAAAAATTTTCGAGCTCAAACTGGATATTCTTTGGGTGATTGCAAAAAAACTCTTGAAGATACGTGCTACGATATGAATAAAGCTCGAGATATTTTAGCGAAAAAATATGCTGCTAAGTATTCTATGGGTGCTGCAAGTGGCGATATGGAAACTCCAGAATATGTAACAAAAGTATTTTTTGATGACGCAGGCAATTATGGATATTTAGCTTTTAGAGCGAAGTCCGACGTTGTTACTCGCTCTGAAAGAATGCATAACTTGATGTCAAAAGCCTTTGATGCATTAGATAAAGAGCTTGACGATGATTTGCAAGGCTTTGATTACATCTGCCAAAACTCTGATTTCAAGGGAGCTTATGATGAATTATTAACTTTTTTTCGCGAACCAATCAAACTTGAAAAAATTAATAAGAAAAAATTAGCAAAAGGTGAAGTTTTTGCCTCCTATTCTCACAATGTTTATCATAAAGAAGATGGTAAAAAAACTAAAAGAATCGCTAGAACTTCGATGCCAATCGTCTTGAAATATGAAGGCGATTTGAATAACGAACAAATCGAACAAATTAAAAAATTAGCGTATGCAATTTCAATGACGACTGTTGGCTTCAAAAAAGCGAAAGTTTTTCATGAGTATGAAGTTGACCAAAAATTAATCGAAGATTTCAAAAATGAAAAAATCGAAGAAGCTAAAAAATCTGGTAAACCTGAAGCTGCAATCGCAAAAATTGTTGACGGGCAATTGAAAAAGTTTTTATCTGAAAATTTAATCATGCATTTGCCGATGATGGTAACCGAGGGGATTGATTGGTTGACTGGCGGTGAGGAGGTTACGGTTGAAGATGCGATAAAGCAAACGGAGAAAAAATTAAATTGCAAAATTTCCGTTGCTTTTTATAAATTTTTGACTGATAAATAACTCATGATTATAGATATTAAGTATAAAAAAGTTCTGTTAAAGCTTTCTGGCGAAGTTTTAATGGGTGAAAAAAGCTTCGGTCATGATTTTGATGTCGTGAATAGAATCGCAAAAGATATCGTGACCGCTCATAATTTGGGCGTTTCGATTTGTGTGGTCGTTGGTGGTGGAAATATATATCGTGGTGCAAACCTTTCCGGAACTGGAATGGAGCAAGCAAGTGCGGATTATATTGGGATGCTCGCAACAATTATTAATGCGTTAACTCTTCAAAATGCGATTGAGAATCTTGATGTAAGCTGTAGAGTGATGTCAGCAATTCCGATGGCGACAATTTGTGAGCCATATATAAGAAGAAAAGCTATGCGTCACCTTGAAAAACGACGTGTTGTGATTTTTGCAGCTGGGACAGGAAATCCATTTTTCACCACTGATACTGCTGCGACTTTGCGATCGATTGAGATGGGGTGCGAAGTTTTGCTGAAAGGTACGCAGGTGAATGGAGTCTATTCAGATGACCCAAAATTGAATAAAGATTCAAAAAAATATGAAAAAATTTCTTTCAATAAAGTCATTCGAAACAATTTGAAGGTCATGGATACCTCTGCGATTTCTTTGGCGAGGGATAACAATCTACCAATAATTGTATTTTCGATAAAAAAAGATGGCTCTTTGATAGATGTAATACAGGGTAGAGGTGAGTATACTATAGTGAATGCGGATTCCTCGGATGATGAGAATATTTTGTAATCGGTAATATATGAATAAAAATAAAAGTGGCGGTGGCAAAATTAATATAAATTTATTTAACGACCATGCGATTTTGTCGAAAATTTTCGCTGATTTAAATAAAAAAATGAATAATGCGATTGAGAAATTTTCTGAATCCCTTCTCGATTTTCAAGTTGCAAAAGTTCATGTTGGCTATATTGGAAATTTGAAATTAAGAACTGGAGCTGGTAAGATTTCTGATTTTGCAACTATCATTTTAAATGCTCGAACTTTTAAAATCAAAGTCGAAGATAAATCAAAAATTCAAGCGATTATTAAAACTGTAGAAGAGGCAAGATCTTTGACAGTTTCAAAAATGAGCGATAGAGAACTGGAAGTTACGATTCCTGACCCGACGGAAGAAGTAAGAGAGCGATTTATCAAGGATATGAAAGAGCACGGAAGGCAGTATCTCGATCAAATCAACAATATTCGACGAGATTCAATCAGCGCGATAGAAAAAGAATATAAACCGAAGGAGCAAAAAAAGAAGGATAGTAAAAAAAAGGATTCTGATGATAATTCGAGTAGTGGGATTTCTGAAGATGAGATGAAAAATGCAAAAGCTATCGTGGAGCAAATAAAAGACAAAAATCTTGATATTATAAATAGTTTGACGACTAAATGGGAGCAGGATATTAGAAAAGCTGTGAGATAGTTTGCTTTTAATTCTTTTTTGATTGATATATTTACAGTATTGACAATTATAAATTATATTTTA
>CAIPFW010000060.1 GCA_903864455.1 uncultured Anaplasmataceae bacterium
ATTTTTATTTTTATAAATAATCTATTTTTTTACACATCAAACCTATTAAGCTGTTTTTTGTCCAATAAAATTATAAATACCGTTAATCAAATTGAATTCAAAATTTTTTTAATTCAAATTTTTCATGCTTATTTGCGTTGTTACTTTCGATGATACTAAACTTTTTTAATTCTCTTACGACATAATACCCTGATATTCAGAGTTTTTATTAAAAAAAATTGCATTTGAATGCTTTTTTAGATGTATCAATAGAATTGCATGAATTTTTTACTATCATTCTAAGATACTTTTATATAGAGTATTTATAATGCTGTCAACAATGATATATAAGCGTTTTAATGATGTGTGAAACAATCTGACTCATAGTACGACTTTATTGATGAGAATCAAGGTGTAAAATCTAAAAACATTTTCCAAGATCGTTGAGAATTTTTATGTTTATTAAATAATTCATCTCACGCTCATAAATCATTTCGACAAAAAATAAAATACTAATCAAGAGATTAAAACATAATAGAAAAGATATATTTTTTTAATGAATTCAAGAGAGACTTACAATATCATTGTATGATATAAAATTATTATCTTTATTCATTTCAAAATGTCAGATATTATCACAAATAAAGGAAAACAAAACAAAATTCTCTCTTTTCTGAAAGACAAAATAAAAGCGATTTCGTTATTTTTCCATATCCCGACAATTCTCGGTCATGGAATCGATGAAAATAATCCTTCAACAAAAGGAATAATAAATGCAAGTTTAATAAAAGCGGTTGCAAAACTCGACACAGCTTATGACAATCTTGCAGAAAAAGAAACAGCTGTAATAAGGGATGCACGTGGACCATTAAAATTCGGCCTGATACTTATTTTACTTTTTTTTGGCGTATTCTTCACTTGGATGGTTTTTGCTAAAATTGACGGGTCAGTTGTTGCTCAAGGTCAGGTAGTTTTCGCACAAAATAAGCAAAACGTCCAGCATCAGTCAGGTGGAACTATTAAAAGCGTTTTAGTGAAAGAAGGCGATATAGTCTACACAGGGCAAACGCTTATGGTTATGAATGATAGTGATGTGAGGGCGAATTACAACGTCACTTATAACAAAGTTTTTGCGCTTAAAACAACTGAAAGTAGGCTTATTAGTGAAAGAGAATATAAAGATAAAATAGAATTTTCAGATGAATTGATCCAAGAAATACAAGAAAACAAAGATTTAAAAGATATAGTGAGATCGCAGGAGAGGCTTTTTGATGCGAATAATCACGTTTTTAAAAATAAAATTCAAATCATCGCCGATAAGAAAAAGCAATTTGAAAATGAAATTCACTCTCTTGAATTTCAAAAAGATCTTGTTAGCCAAAAAATTCAATATATAGAGGAGCAAGTAAAAAATACAGAAACTCTACTTCAAGAAGGAAACGCTTCGAAAATTAGATTGCTCGATCTAAAATCACAACGAGACTCATTGAGGCAAGAGTTACAGAGATTCGCTGGCTCTATTTCTAATTATTATAGCCAGATGAATAGCTTGCAAGAAGAAGAGCTTATTACGCGTAATACTCGGTTGAAGGAGATTGAGGACGATTTAAAAGAGATTGGAATGTCTATATCTTCAGAGCAAGAAAAGCTTAATGCCGTTGACGATAATTTAAAAAAAAATATCATCAAATCTCCAATCAATGGCGTTGTCAACAATTTACGCTATAAAAACTCAGGAGAGGTTATTCAACCAAGTGCAACAATTATGGAAATCGTTCCAAATAACGATTATCTTATTGTTGAGGCGAAATTGATGTCTAAAGAAATTAACTCTCTGTTAAACAGTGGATTTGACCTTCTCAATTACAATCATCAGGATATCAATCATTTGCTCGATGCAAAAATAAATCTCGTATCATATAGTAGTCGCCGATACAAGAAGTTAAAGGGTAGCGTTTTTTATGTTTCAGCTGATGCGGCAACTGATCCAAGATATGGCTACACTTATTATTTGCTTAAGGTGATGATATCGAAGAAAGAATTGGAAATAGCATCAAAAAAAAATATGAAATTATTTCCTGGTATGCCTGCTGAAATTTATGTTTTAACAGAACCAAGGACGCCATTTTCATATTTAGTATCGCCAATCACTTCATCTCTCGATAAAGCATTCATCGATAGCTAACTTAACCTGAATCTCTAATTACAACCTTCACGCTATTTGTTGTGCCGAAGCTTTCTTCGTTATACATCTCCTTTGCTACTGCAGGTAATATGTCGAACGTTCCGTTATTTATAACTTGCACAAAATAACTGGCTTCATAAGTGCCTTTTGATAAGAAGTCGCTATAAAAGCGTGCATAATTTTGCCTTAAATCTTTATAATAAAAATGAGAATGATTTTGACTCTCATCTCTCATTCTTAAAGATGTGTTTTGATTTTGGTCGATTGGCTCAAAACATCCAGGAATATAATCATCCGCAACAACAAAGTATCGATCATTTGGAGCTGTTACTGATAAAACAACTTTTAATACAGAGCCATTATTTAATTGATCGAAATTCTTTAAATCTACATATTTTCCATCTTTTTCAATTTGATATCTTCGTTTGACATCTATTCCATGATTCACAGATTCATTAAAGTTAAGAACTTTTGCCAAAGATAGATGTGACGAATAATAAAGATTTTTATTTCTCTCTTCATGATTTTCAACTGAGATATCTATCTCTGAGTTCTTCCCTGCAATTGGGGATAAATCCTTAATCGTTACGCCATCAGGAATCGTAAATTCTTTTTTTACAAGAGTTGACGACTGATCGCTAATTTTAATTTCGGCTTTTTTACCAGATAAACTGAAATCCTCATTCGCAAGTCCATACTGAACTATAGCATCTGTGCATAAAATCGCTTCATGAGTATTGAAATTCTGCTTTCCATTATGTCTGTTGATTATCGTATTTGCAACTTTACCAAGAACTTTTTGGAAATTTTCTTTGCTGAGGCCGCTTATCTTATTGATATCATAATCCGATTTTTGTAAATTGAGAGCCGTCGCAAGAATCGCGCAATTCTCAGTATATTTGCTTGCGTGAATCAATGGGCTGTAAAAATCTATTCTATCTTTTTGGAAGTATAAATATTGACCACCATCAAAAACAGCATTTTCCATAATTTCAGCCCACCATTTTTTTATCAAAGATTCATTAACTTTTGATAAAATCGCTCCGTTTAGAATTTTTGCTTTACCTAATAAAGACATTTTTTCAAAATCATCCTTGAATCTCAAAATATCTTCCGATTTACCGCTCGTCATAGCCATTGCTTCAAGAATCACAGCCCTTACATCGCTTTCAATTGTTGGTGTATATTGCTGATTTTGAAAATTATTTCTTAATAAATTATCCAAATACATAACTAATTTATTTTTTGACGCACTTAAATCGGTGACGCTTTCAATTGGAAAAATTTTCTCAAATTTCAACAATGTTGAAAGAGTCATTGCACTTAAATACGGGCTCGTATGATCATTGCTTGCAAGGAAATAAGCTGATCCACCATTCTCTGCTTGATAGCTTGGAATTTGCTCATAAAGATTTTTTATCTCGCTCTCTATATTTTCCCAGTCAAAATCTCCAAAAACATTTTTATAATTCTTTTTTAAAACATTGTTTTTGAGGTTGAGATAATTGGCACCAACAAACATTTTGCTTAATTTTTGCTCGAAACAACTATATTGATAATCCTTCATAAATGAAAAAACATTCAATAGATTGCTCAAAATCGTATTATTCAAGCCAATTTTCAATGAACTCATATCGCCTATCACATCGTTGCTAATGGATAGGGGGGTATTCAATTTTCCATTTTCTATGATTTTATTATTAAAATGATGCTCGAATCTTATGGCTGGCAACACTTTCACAAAATATTGACCTGCATCACTATCAATCTCATCATATGCTTTTATTACAAACGAGATTTTATTATCATGAGTATCGCTATCTCTAAATAATGGAATATTTTTTTCGTTTATCTGTTCTGCTGATGCTGGAAATTTGATAGTTTTACGAGTGAATGGCTCTACTATTACTATATCTTTATATTTATTCGCCATATTTTTTGATATAAGGCCGGAAGCCTCAATTTCGTAATGAATAGTTCTTGCTTGGTCGCTACGATTAAAAATCGTAAAACCCCCATCAAATCTATCTCCAGTGAGAACATGGTCGGGTAATAAAGGTCGAATCTCCGTCTCCTTATTCACTTTGAACGCTTTATCATTCAGGCCGAATAAATCATTTTTATCATTACTCACAGCAATAATTCTCCAGCTTGTCAAATTATCCGGTGCGTCGAATTCAATTTCTGCACTTTCGCCTCTTTTTAAAATAATTTGTGGATTCCAATAAGCAAGATTTATAAAATTTGAGCGAATTGCAAAGTCTGCACCACCATCTCCACCTGTGTCTGCACCTTTCAACATCGCACGAGCACTTGTTAAAATAGTTTTAAAGAGCGAGTAATTGACTAAATCCAAGGATTGAAGTTGTGAAAATGAATCTCGAGGATTAAAATAATTGATTTTGCCATTTATTAAATCCAATACAGCTTCATCCACAACAATGATTGCAACTTCACTTGCATCAGCTTTGTTTTTTTCTCCAAAAGAAAATTTTGCAATTACTTTTTCTTTTGGTTTATAGACTTCTTTGTTTGTTTCAATGTTGATATTTATTTTCTTATCAGGGTTTTCAACGAAAATTCTACTGTATCCAATTTTTGCCATTGGTTTGTATAATTCATTCTCCTCTTCTAATTTGACATCTTGATTGTTGCCGACCTTTCCTTCAGAGCCCTCAAGATTGTCTTTTTTGTTGTTTTGGTCTATTTTTATATCGCTTATATTTTCGATATCTTGTTTTTTATCTTTTTGCTCCTCTTTTACTCTAGGTGCAGTGATTACAACTGATAAATAAAACCCCGGTGCATCAGCTTCATCTAAGTCAAATTCAAGAATTTCAATTGATTTATCGAATTTTTTAACAAATTTTTTAATTACTCCATATCTTTCAGTTGTGATAAGTGCATTCCCTCCAATCAATGGATTTTTGATTATAAACCTTGCTTTTTCTCCAACTTTATACTGAGTTTTTTCTGGAACGATGTCAAAATTTTCATTATTTTTTTGCCCCCAAGTGATATTATTGGCATTCTCATCAAAAACTATAAATTGAATTGACGCACTACTTTCCAGATTTTTACTATCTTTGATTTTTGCTATAGCTCTATAATCCCCTGATTTTGTAAATTCAAACAAGCATTCTTCGATTTCAAGCTTCGATTTTGCATCACAAGAATCAATAGTTTTCCACTCAGTAGAAACCTTCGGTGCGTAGTCGCTCCCCCCTGTTTTTAATTGAACTATATGGTTTTCTCCATATTGAATATCTATATGAGCATCTATATTCTCCACCAATTCCCCATCAGTGTTTGTAATTAAAAATTGAATTGGGCTTTGTTTATTCGTTTGATAAAAGAAATCATTCGTTTTTAATCCTATAAATCTATCAACTCCAAAATAATTTGCGGATGTTCTACTCGCTATGGATTTCCCACTATCGTCATTCACGCTTGAATCAACAATAATCTTTCCGTAAGGAATTTTATCATTTTCAACTTTTATTTTATTTAAAAATTCACCGCTCGAATTCGTTTTGCCATTTTGTGATGAAATATTTGCAAGAAATAAATCTTTGTATTTTTCAATATCTGCAAAATTAAATCCATTCGCTAATTTTAACTTAGGCGTGAAAAATGCAGGCTCTATATCAACATTTACATTTGTTGATGCATTGGAGAAAGCACCACCTGAATATAGTTCAGCGTAATTTATAATTTCTATATCATCTTTATAAAAGACGTCTTTTTTGTTCAATTCAGTTCGAATTTTAAATGAAGAGGTTTTGAAATCGCTCACTAAAAACCTTCCAATCACTAAATTTGTGCCCCATTCATATTCTTCTTTTTTTACTCCTGCATCTTTTACATTTGGCGTGAGAATGAGCTCATACCATCCAGATTTTGCATTTTTTGGCAATCTGTATTTTCCATAAAATGTTCCAAATTCCGACAATGATAAACCATATTTTTCCAAAACAACCTCCCCTGTTTGATTTTTAATAGAAAAATTATAAGTTAAATCTGATATCGAAACTATTTTTTCATTGTTATTATTTCGAATATAAAATTTATAGTCAACTTCCTGATCGGGTTTGTAAATTCCTTGAGCGGTAAAGCCCCATGCACTGAGATGCCCATACTTTTTCGAAGAATGGTAGCTCATCTCGGGTATTTGCCATATCGACATTTCATGATTATATCGAATTGGAAGCCAAGCCATTTCATCATTCTTCTGAACTTGAATCATAATTCCTTCGCTATCGTAATAATTATGCAAGGCATCTAAATTTTTATCAAATTGCTCAGTCCCTGATAAAACTAACACTCCATCAGAATTTGTAACGCCTTTTGCGAGAACTTCAGATTCTTCGCCATTAAAATTTAGAAATTTAGATTTTATAATTGATACTTCTGCATTTTGAACGCCCTCACCAGTTGTTAAATCAGTAACAAATATAAGGCTATTGTAATGCCCGATCTTCCCTATAATTCCGAGATTTGTAACTTGAGTTAAAAAATTACTTTTATATTGTGAATAATTATTGCTCCTTGGCTCAGCGACCAATTCTCCAAAAACTAAACCGCTTTTTCCATTTAATAATTTCCTTATATCGAGGGATGTTTTAATAAAAATATCATCATTGCCGACTACATCTTTCGTAAAAGTTTGATTTTTGCTTTTCGAATCAGCTGTAATCAGATTGTATTTCACTAAAACATTTTTGTAATTTCTACTACTTATAAAAAGATCAACGTCAGTTGATTTTTCTAAAACATTGATAGCTTGGTCTTTTGGAAATAATAATACAGGCTCATAATGATCAAATGGAAACTCAAATTTTATTTTTTGTTTAAATTCTTTGCCAAAAATATCATATGATTGTTCGTCTTTTTTTGAAAATTTAAACAAATTATCAATTTTATTGATTAGCTCATCTTTCAGGCTTTCTGATGATTGAATTTTATAAGTTTGATTTGGTTGGAAATTTCCATATATCGAAACAGGATAAAACCCTTGCTCTGAATCATAAAATTTATATCCATTTTCTTTATCTCCCTCATTCACAATTAATTTTTCATAGACGTTATTTATAATGTCTTTACTGAGTTCTGGAGTAAATTTCAAAGACTTCAAAACATCTTTTACAAAAATCGGAGAGGAAAAATTTAAAGTAATTGCCATATTTGGAGAGCATTTTTTTTCTGGATCAAACTCATCTTCAACGCCAATTTTTACATCATAATATTGACCGTTTTTAAAATTTAGACATGAAATCTCAAGCAATTTTGGTTTATCGAAAGTTTTGAAAGTAAATGTTTCTTTTAATCCGATAATTGGTTCTCTTCCGTGAGCTGAAACAATTCCGTAATCTGCAAAAACTTTGTATTGCGAATTTAAATCAAGGTTTTCTTCTGGTTCAAAAAAAACAATATCTTTCGCTTCCTTTTCATTTGCATTGTTTGATGGAAAGGATTTGTTGAAAGACTCTTGATTTTGCTTCAACTGACCCTCATTTAAATATCTCTTTTCATCAAGTAATTTAATTTTTGTTCTTTTTCCCGTGTTGCCATCTTGAGCGATAAAAATCGAATCTTCTATACTTTTAATATTTATAAATTGATTGAACGTCATTTGAAAAACTGGCTTTCCACTATCCTTCCAAGCTACGACGTTCACTTTATTCACATCAGGCTTTAAGGTTGTAAAAGAAAAAATTTTATCTTCACCAAATTCCACACCATTATAAGTTTTGAATTCTTTTTTGATTTTTACGGTATATTTTGTCGCTAAATTGAATTTTTCACCATTCGGTAAAAAACAAATCAACAGCCCATCATTTACCCATTGCCACTGGCAGTTTGGATTTGGGCTTACTTCAATCGGAAGTTCAACTTTATATTGCGTTGCATAAGTTACAACTGGTCGGTTAAATTGAATTGCGAATTGATTAGACCACGCTGTTCTATCTGCATCTGTAACGATAGAATCGTTGATGACATAAAAATCACTACTCGCATATGATTCTTGAATGGATAATATTTTTATTAAAAAAAGCAAGAATATGAGTGTATTTTTTTTCATATCAACCACAATATATTATACAATATAACTCAACAGAAAATAACCTATAAGCTAGTTAAAGAAATTAAAATTGATAAAACTTTTAATTATTTTTATTTAGCTTATCTATAGTTGTATCATCTTAACATATTTTTTTTAAAAGCAACAAGATTTTATTTATTTATCATATTTTTTCTTAACAAATCAAAAAACTCACTATCATTGAGTTTATTCAATTTACCTACATTGCTTTTAAACGCTTTTAAAAACATTTTTGAATTTTTTTCATATAAAAATTTTATTTCAAACAAGAATTCATCTTTGTCAAAACGATTCATCAATTTTTTATTTTTTACCAAAATTTCAAAAAATTTTTTTGCATCATCGGGCTTCATCTCAAACAATAATTTTGTTATCGTTTCATTTACGGAAAAATATTGATAATTCGGATTCCGAATTCTTTCACCACCCCATTCGCTAAAACCAAAGTCAGAAAAAAAGTTGACAATTTTCTCGTTCATCATAGAATTATGCAAACTCCTATTCACAAAATTCAAGGATTTGCTTGGAGCAGCTATATAACCCTCATTCTTTCCCTCTTGTGAAAAAAAAGTGAGAGATGGGTTGTATAGCGGGTTGATATCAAGAGAAACACCATATCCGTTCAATAAATCATTTTTTAAATCATTTTTATCGCAAATAAATCCCAGGGAATTATTATCAGCCATCGATTCTTTATGAGTTTTATATTTGCTCGGATGCTCGATTTTTTCTATAAAGATATTTTTTTTAAAAAGCTTTTTGAATAAATCAAGTGCTTGAGGTGCAATCGCATCAAACAAAATCAATTGGCCATTTTTATTCACAGTATCTTTATCGACATGGTATTTTACATTTACAATTTTTAATCTATTAAGCTGAGCAGGACATGATTCATTCCAAGCGCCGCTATTTATGAGCTCTACTTGCATCTTTTGAGTCAAATCTTCGATATAAAAATCAGGGTCGTTCAGCTTCAAATAAACCAATAAAAAGATTATCAAACCAATTGGAATTGTGAAAAA
>CAIPFW010000061.1 GCA_903864455.1 uncultured Anaplasmataceae bacterium
CATCTCAGGAGATCTCGGTATACAGAGAATCTCAAGATTTCTCATCAATATCTTAATGAGATCTCCTTGAGATCTCAATTGAGATCTCCACGAGAACTCATATGAGATTAAGACCTGGGCATCCATTAAGTATCCAGCATCGGTGTCAACCAAACACCAATATTTGATTCCATAGCGAGCTGGTTTGCTGGGTATGAATTGTCTAAAGGAACATAATTTATCAACCTAATTTATCAAATTTTACAATTAAGTATAATGTTAACTTAATAAGTTTTAATCAATTTTAAATGAGTTCAATAAAAAAGTAATTTAATATTTGCCTCTGAAATTATATAGCTGCTCATCTACGCATAAAAAGAACGATGGAATAATAAGAGACAAGTTATTTTTTTATTGAGAGAAAATATCTGACATTTTGAAAAGCTTGTGGTTAGAACGAAAGGCACGAGTATCTAAAATTAAGAAAAAGTACCAAATTCTATTTAAATTCAAAAAACAGCATCAAAACGAATTTATGAAGTACCTAAATCATCAAAAGTAATATTAAGAGCAATTAATTGAAATCGTTCACGAGACATAGCTGCAACAGCAAATGGAGTGAAATGTATGGATTTTTCTGACCATAACTCGTCAATGCGAACGTGTATTTTTTTTGTAATTCCAAATAAAATTAAAATTCCAATGAAAGCATAAATTTCATCAATTGTTATTTCGTTTTTTATAAGAGGCTGTCTTTGATTCAGTTGTTTCTCATTAGGAATGACGTTTAGATCGATGAGTCGAATCAATATTCGTGCAGTAAGCTATCATTCTCACCATATTCTCATTGATTATCATCTTGAAAAAAACGTCAATTTTTTTTTCATTTGCCAACTCTGGTTTTATCTTCGCTTTAAACTCAACCATTTAAGAAAATGATTTGGTTTGAGAATCATACCAACTTAATAGTTCGTTCGTTTTCTTTTTATTCTGGCGACCAATAATTATATTAGGACCTCGTATTCGTATTATGTTTTCAGCAATCATTTCAACGGTCACTGATCTTGCAATTGATACGATTGACATTTTTGGTTTTCATCATTATCATCAACATCGTCAACATTATCATCATCATCTTCAATTTCATTTCTGATTTCGATAAAATCTACCTCGTCATCGTCACAACTATCTTCAGCAAATTCGTCGTCCGTTATTTCAAGTAAGTCTCTAACTTGCTGAGCTTAAGATGAGACATTCTTATGATATCAATAAACTAGATTGTAAAAAATTGAGACAAATCATATTAAGTTGTCAGTAATAAAAATTTACTTCCATAACAATCAGTTTGAAAAAGTTTGTCAAAATAACGAGCTTTATAAGAGTTTTATATATTTATTGGAATAAAAAATATGAACATATAATAAGAGATATTGTTAGTAAAAAAACAAAGAGGTAATAAATCTAATCATCGATTTCTTCATTTATAAATGATGCTGAAGCAGTTAAATTAGTTTTAGAAAATAAAATTTTATCACCATTTTCAGTACAAGCATTGAGAATTCGAGAACTAGGCAAGCATGCTTTCACTTAATTATTAATTTCGAGAGAGCAGCTTGTTGATACATCAGTTCCAGTTTTTTGGTTCATCAAATTTAACATTTTCGAAAATTTGATTAAAAACGATGACATATTAGTGTCTTTAGTTGCGTATGTTATCTTTCTTTTATCATCTTGTGAAGAACCAACTGATATAAACAGCGATGATGAACCGGTTAGAATGTCAAATTCAATTATTTTTTTCAATAGTCCATGTTTTCGTTTTGATTTAGAATTTGCACGTAGTTAACTATCAGTAATAAATTTTAAAAGAACTTTACCACGTTTTTTTTTTACAATTCTTTTTTCTAAATCAAAATCTTCAGAGCTGCTTGTATCATTTTCAAATGTATCAGCGATTACTCTAGATATTTCTTCATTGCGTAATGCACTAACAAAGCTTCCTGAAATACTACAGCGATTTTCTACATGTACTCTCGTTGAATTAGTTTCTTGTCGGTTAGTCGCGTTCTGAAATTGTTGAAACGGACTTGTAATAAATTCATTGACTTGAAATTGAGGCTAACGATTCAAAAAAGGCTGATGTTGATTTATTAATTGATTTGCAAAATTTAGATTTTGATTTACATTAACTAATTGAGTCAATTCATTTGAATGATTCTGATTTTTTGGAGCTGGTGATTCTTGAATGGGACTTGCATTTTGATTTGATTCATATATAAGTCTCGAATTTTCTAAAAAAGAACGCTGAAACATCTCAAGAGATGACGTATCAAATATCAAGTGATTTGGATTCATCTAAAAATTC
>CAIPFW010000062.1 GCA_903864455.1 uncultured Anaplasmataceae bacterium
CTGGTTTAGTGAATCTCAAGAATTCCTTTTAGATAAAAGTAATTCTTGAGAAACAAATATGATGGTTTAATGGGATTTTTTATTTAAGGGGAGGTATGATGGGTTTAATGATTTAATGGGAATAGAAGATAGGAATGGGGTTCGCGATAAGAGTAATTGAAGGAGTTTAGTATCATTATAGGTAAAATTAGAGATAGGCATGAAAGATTTAAACTGTTGAGCGGGATTTATAATTGTGGGAGGCGGACAAGATTTCCATTATCCAGTTCATCATTTGTTTTTTGCATAGCTTGGAAATACTTGAAAAAAAGCGAAATCAAATTATAATTTATGAATGAAAAATCATTTTGTAATCATTTCAACTTTACCTGAAATCTTCACAAGCCCATTCAGCCATGGAGTCGTTGGAAAAGCTTTAAAAAATGGCGTATGGTCTATAGAAATTATAAATTTGTATGATTTTGGCTTAGGAGTTCATAAAAAAATTGATGACACGCCATATGGTGGTGGTGCAGGAATGGTTATGATGGCTGAAGTGCTTGGAAATGCGATAAATTTTGTAAAAAATAAATATTCAGAAAATATAGATTTTTATTATATGAGTCCTCGTGGTGAGATTTTTAATCAAAATATCGCAAAAAAAATTACAAATGATTTAAAAAATAAAAGTATATGCATTGTATGCGGTCGTTTTGAAGGAATAGACCAACGCATACTTGATTTTTTTAATATAAAAGAGCTATCAATTGGTCAGTATATTCTCTCAAATGGTGATATTGCCGCAATTGTGATGATTGATTCGGTGGTTCGTTTGTTGGATGGGGCACTTGGAAATCACGAGAGTGAAATTCACGAATCTTTTTCAAATTTCAATGATGAAGCACTTCTTGAGCACGATCAATATTCAAAACCAGCGATTTGGAATGATTTAAAGGTGCCTGATATTCTTCTTTCTGGACACCATGAAAAAATAAATGCATGGAGAAGAGAAAATTCGATAAAAAACACAAAAAAACTGTTGAAAAAATAATAATTCCATTGTAGAATGAAGTAATTTTTCATCATATATAAAAATTAATATGACAGCAAACAAACATTTGAAGGTTTATCTCGATGATCAGCTAGCAAAAATAGCTGCAATTCGTGAAGGAAAGAGATTTGATGATTTCAGACCGGGAGATACTATTAAAGTTACTTATAACCTTATTTTAGACGATGAAGTTGAGGAGGGCGAGGTTATCGAATGGCGTACTCAAGCTTTGACAGGAATTTGCGTTGGAAAAAGAAGAAATTCTTTATCTTCGACTTTCAAAGTTCGTAAAATTGACGATCAAAAAACTTCATTTCAAAGATCTTTTATGTATTATTCTCCAATGATTCAATCGATCGAAGTGATTAAAAAAGGAAAAGTTCGTAGAGCTAAATTATACTACTTGAAAGATTTATATGGTAAATCTACAAGAATTAAAGAAAGAAAGTAGTTTAATTTTAAACCAATTGCGTTTGTTTTATATTTAAAATTCAAAGAGTGCGTGAAAATAAATCGCGTTTAAATCGTTTTATAGAAGGAAATCTTTTTTATCGTCCGAAAATCGACGAAAATACGGAATTTTAAAGTTTTATGAGAAATGCAATGGGTTTAATAATTTAAAAAGCATATTGAAAGATAGCGATAATTTAAAGAAAGTAAATGAAATTTTACAAGAATATAAAGAGCTATGTTTCGATAACCTCTTGCATTTTGAGAAAGGATTTTCATTTTTGGGTGCTGACTTCGCTTTTGAATACAAAAAACCTAACGTCTCCGCATAGTGTTTATAGTTTGCATTTCTTTATCTTTTGATGAAAAAATCAAAGATTCAACTTCGTAAGCTTCGTCATCACAAACAACACCATCGCAAATCTCACCATTTGTCACCCCACTTGCAATAAAATAGCTCTCTCCTTTTACCATGTCATTTGCACGATATATTTTGTTGAAATCTATGATTCCATATTTTTTACCAGCTTCTTTCTCATCTTCACTTGAAAAAATAAGTTTGGTTTCCATGTCGCCATTTGAAGCTTTCGCAGCAATTGCGCATAAAATACCTTCTGGCGCCCCTCCACTCCCAACATAAATATCATGTGAGCCAAGCAAAACTGATAAAACGGCTGATATATCTCCGTCGGAAATCAATGTTACTTTACACCCAAGTTGTCTAGCTTTTTTCACCAAATGTTCGTGACGAGGTCGATTGAGCAATATGATTTTTATTTCAGAAAGCTTGCATCTTTTTGCGCTTGATAAATTGACAAGATTTTCTTCGAATGAGTTTTTCATACTTACATGAATTTCGTATCCAGAAGATACGACTAATTTCTCCATATAAATATCTGGACATCTCAAAATTGCACCACTTTTGGCGAATCCGATGACCGTCATTGCACCATTTGCACCTGTGGCACAAAGGTTTGTTCCTTCGAGTGGATCTACCGCGATATCAATTTTTTCTATATCTAAATTGTCTTTACCAAATCTTTCACCATTATAAAGCATTGGTGCCTTATCCATTTCACCCTCACCAACCATGACTTCTGCGTTTATTCTGCTTTTTTTTAATCTCTCCCTCATTGCGTTTGTAGCTACGTCATCCGCTGCAATTTTATCCCCACGACCAACCCATTCGTATGACGCTATTGCTGCATCTATAGATGCATCTAAGAAAGATGGTAAAAAAGATTTGAGATTCATCAAAATATTCATTAATTTAATGAATATTATATTTCAAAATAGAAGAGTTAGCAATGAGTTTATTAAACCCATTGCATTTCCCCTTAAATAAAAAA
>CAIPFW010000063.1 GCA_903864455.1 uncultured Anaplasmataceae bacterium
AAAAGAGAGTTGCGGAGAATCCGATTATTGCGTATCGTTAAAAAAATCTAAAAATCGAATTAAAAACGCAAGCAAACGATTTTTATAAATTTAACGAATAAAAAATGTTATTATATATTTATAAAGTATTTATAAAATTTCATAAAAAATATAATGAATCACAACTCAAATAATTCGATGAGCGAAGATGAAATTCTTCAGGCTTTAAAAGGCTTTGACGGGAGTAAATCTGCGCCACAAGAAGACAAATATAAAAATGTTGAAAATAAAAAATCGATAGTGACTGCAATTATTGGCTTACCAAATGCAGGAAAATCGAGTTTAATGAATCTTGTCGTTGGTGAAAAGCTTGCCGCCATCAGCTCTAAGGTTCAAACTACGAGAAATGCAATTCGTGGTGTGAAAATTATTGATAATGTACAGATGGTTTTTGTTGACAGTCCAGGGGTTATTGATGCGAAATCTACTATGGATAAATTTTTGCTTGAAGGTGCGAAACGAACGATAAAAGAAGGTGAATTACTTTTGGTGATGATGGATATTCGCACAAAAGATAGTCCAAATTTTCAACTTATAGTTGATAATATCGCTCGATATACTCATAAAGAGAAGATTTTGGTCATTAATAAAACCGATTTGCTTGAGGGCGAAAAACTGGAAGACCAGTTGAATGGAATTCACGAAAAATACAAAGATATTTTTCAGAAATTTTTCCATATTTCAGTTCTTCAGGATAAAGGAATTGATGAATTGTTGAATTTTATAAAAAATAAAGCGACTCAGGAGGATTGGCTTTATGATGGCGACCAGATTTCTGAAAGTCCGATGAAATTTTTCGCCGCTGAGATTACTCGTGAGAGAGTTTTTGAAAATTTATATTCTGAATTGCCATATTCTGTTCTCGTTGAAACGGAGAGTTATAAGGAATTGGAAAATGGGTCAATTCATATTGAGCAAACGATTTATGTGAATAAAGAAAATCATAAATCGATGATTATTGGTCGTGGAGCTCAAATGGTGAAAAAACTTGGAATTGAAAGTAGAGAACAACTCGAACAAATTTTAGGGAAAAAAGTCGTTTTAAAACTTTATGTCAAATTTAAAGAAGATTGGACGAAGAACGAAAATTTCATCAAGAATGTGATTGGAATCAGCGGTTCTTAATGAACCAATCGCCGATTTTTAATCAAAAATATGCATTCCTGTATTCGGATCTTGTTCTTGTATTGAGCCTTTCCTCAATTGAACTGTGGTAGTGAGCGTGTTCGTCATCTCAGCATTTTGCTCTGGCTTAGATAAACGTAAAATTGCACATAATTCTGTCATTTCATCATCTGATAAGGTTTTTTCTTTTAAAATTTTCGTCATGATAGGGGAAACTCGCAATCCGATTCCCGGTTCTATACTTTCAAGATCACCTATAAATTCAGAGCTTAAGATATCTTTTCCGATATCAGTCTCTCTATAAGTATGCTTAATATTTCCTTTCGATTGAATGACTTTATTTATTTGATTCTTAGGATCGCTGATTTCAAAAGTCCATTTTTTTGCACTTGCATCAAATGAGATCTTGTTAATTTTAATCTCAATATAATCTTTATTATTCGATACCCACCATTCTTTTTCTTCTGCATTTCTCTCCTTGTTAAAGAAACCATTTAGGTGATATTCAGTTAATATTGTTGCTATTTCTTGAGTTGCTTCTTGAGTTGCTTCTTGAGTTACTTCGGAAGTTAATACTTCCTCTGCTTCTCGAGGCTCTCGTTGCTCTTCCAATGCTTCCAATACTCCATTTGTTACTTTCGTTACTGCTGTGGTCACATAACTCGCTGCTTTAGATAATTTATTCCATTGATCCGCAGTATATTCAGATACTGCTTTGGATTTATCTGTTGCAACTTCCAATAATGCATTTCCTTTATCAGCTGAATATTTAAATATTGTTATAGCCCTATTTGTTAATTCTTTGAGATCTTGAAGAGCTTCTTCAACTTCCAATAATTCACTTCCTTTACTCAACGCATATTCAGATGCCGCGCGCAATACATCTTCGGTTGTAGGTGCTTCAATCTCAGGTAAAAGTAATTTTAAAATCTCACACAATTCTTTCATTTCATCGTTTGTTATAGATGATTCATATCCATCCGTACCATCTTCATATTTCGTTGGTTTATCTTTAGAGAAAATTTTTTCAAAAATCTGTTTCAATTTATTCTTTTGTCCTTCATCTGCATTATCTAGGTGATCGATATCTAAAATATCTTTTGCAATATCTGCATCTTTGTAAACACAGCGAAGAGGATTTTCTTCGGTTATTGATTTATTCGCTTCAATTATATCAACTAATTGATTCTTAGGATCGTTGACTTTAAAAGTCCATTCGTTCTTAGCTTCATCAAATCGAATATCCACAATGGACACAAGAACTTTTTCAATTTTAACGGTCTTAACAAGGGCCCCATCTACTTCTACTTCTACTTCTATATTTCTCTGCTTTTTCAAAAAACTATTTAGAGAATCGAGATATGATTTTTTTCGCAACTCTAACTCTTCCTTTACTTGTTTTGTTGTTGGATCGTAATTATATAAAGATGTAAGTACTTTTATAGATGTTGTGATTGGATACTCAAACACTTTTGTAACTTTAGGTTCTATAAAGTTGAATGTTTTTTCGGCAATTCCAAGTCCTGTTTTAACTTTAGGGTTTTCAAGTACTTCTTCAACTTTAGATTTTACTATAGGGTGCATAAAGCCGTATAATTCTAGCGATGCATCTTTTGTAGATGTGGCCGCCGCTATCGCGTCTGAAACAATTGGCGCTTCAAGGATATTCTCTGTATATGTCATATCTACGTATGTCTTGTCGTTATCAGCATTTTTTTCCGGTTCATTTTCGATTATAATATCCGGCTCAACTACATCTAAAATTTTGCATAATTCTTTCATTTCATCGTTTGTTATAGATGATTTGAATCCATCGCGACGTTCATTTACCTCACCTGTAGAAAAAATTTTCGTAAAAATCTCTTTTGCTCTATTGATATCTTTAGCTTTATCTTTATCATTTAATGAATTAACATCTAAAATATCTTTGAATAATTCTGTGTCTCTTTTAGCCCAATCGTTAACAAGGAACCCAGTCTTAACTCCTTTTGCGACTTGCTTAAGTTGATTCTTTGGGTCGTATATGTCGAATTTCCAATTCTTTGTGTTTCCATCGAATGAAATTCCTTTAATACTCACATCTATAAATTCCTTGTCATACTGTATCTTTAACCAAGTTCCTTTAGATTCAAGTTCCCTTTCTTTCTTTATATAAGAATTTAAATGATCAGCGGTAAATTTTTCTAGCTCTTCTGTCTTTATTACTGTGTTTGTTACTGAGTTTATTACTTGAACTTCTGTCTTTATTGCTGTGTTTGTTACTGAGTTTATTACTTGAACTTCTGTCTTTACTATCTCTTCTGTCTTTATTGCTTGATCTTCTTTCTTTGCTACTTCTGGATCGCTCTTAATTCTTTCATCATTAGATTTGCGTGAAAGAGGAGCAGAGAGCTGCGTCTTTCTCTTTTGAAAAAATAAGAGATAAAAAAGTAAGCAAATGAGTAGAACTATCGCGCTAGCTAAAACTATACAAGTAGCGATGAATTTTGTTTTATTAGTTATTTCGTAAGTCATATAAATCAATAATATACAGCGATATATTTAATTATTTAATAATAACACATTTTTTAAAAATAGCAAATATGAACCAGTCTTCACCCTCTATTAATTCCAATTTATTGA
>CAIPFW010000064.1 GCA_903864455.1 uncultured Anaplasmataceae bacterium
AATTAATTAATAATTATTGTGTTACGATAAATATATTATTAAAAAATTAATTTTTATGAATTTAAAAAAATCAGTAGACGCGTTTAAAGTAAGAGAAGAGGAATACCTCAATGCACTCTCTACTCAAAATATAAAAAAAATAAATTTAATAACTCAGGCGATAGAGCGACGTAATATAGAAGAATTTTCAAACCAAGTATACGACCATTTATCTGGAAAAAAGAATTCAAGATATATGGATCACGAACTTCCAATTATACTATCATTCATAAACGAAAAAGCGAAACTTATTCCTATAAGTGATTTTGAGTATAATCTAAGCGAATTGAACAGATCTAATGAATCGGAAGCATCATATATCATCAACGACGATGGAGCTCATTACTATTGCGCGCAAGTCAAAAAAAATAAAGATAAAACGTTAGTAATCACTATTGAAGACTCTATAAGAACTTCAACATGTTCTCAAAAATTAGAATCTCAGGTCAATTCATACAAAAAGAATAGTAAAGTTGATTGTAAAATTAATATCTCTAATGATAGAGTAGCTCAAAAAAGTGGTTATGAATGTGGGCCGTCTTCAATTTATAATTTAAATAAAAAGTTGTTTAATGAAAAGTTTTCACTCAATCACAAAAGCATTAAAGATGATTCAAGTTATGAAAGTTTTTTCAAAAAAATATATCTTGCAGATGCTTTACTTTTTCACGCATCGATAATATATGAAGCTTTGAAAGAAAAATATAAAGACAGGATAGTGGGTGAAGGTTGTATTGGAGAGGAGGATTTTGATGCCTTCTATAAAGAGATAGCTTTAGATCGAGTGGCATCAATTTACTCATCAAGAACCTTATTGGGAAATATAGAGAAGGGAAATTTTAACAATAATGAGGTTTCAAGGAAAGAATTCAATGACTTAATGGATTCTTTCGATGTTTCCTTTGAATCATTTATGGATAATGAGTTAAAAAATCTACCATCTTTAAACGATCTCACGAGAATAAATCAATTTAAAATTGATGCATCGAATAATAGAGCTGAATCAAATACGAATGAAGCTAATAACGCAGGAGCAAATATAAAAAACAACAACCATAATATCGGAAGACATGCCGCAAGCGAAACCTCAAAAAGATTGAAAAACGATACATCGCAGATAACTAAAATCTAACTCATCCTCTCGTCAATCAAATCAACAAAGTTTCTCCATCCATAAATATTAATAAATGAGCCAAATTTTGGGCCGGAATCTTGACCAAAAAGGTTCGAATATAAAAATTTAAACCAATCCCTCATTGTGTTTTTTTCATATCCAACCTTTTTCGCTGTATCAAAAATACATTGTTGTAAATCCGACTCGCTTTTTGGCTGATTATCTTGACAAAGCTCAGCAATACTATCTTTTAATACGGATAATTTTTTTCTCGATTCTTCGTCCATCAAAGGAAATTTTTTATTTGGTTTTATGAACTTATTATAATAATTTAAAGCTTTTTCGACCAATTCATCAATAATTGACTGCTCATCTTGAGTTAAAGATTTTTGGTATCTCGAAATATAATCAGATAAAATCTGAGAATTTTCTGGATTACATATTGAAGCTAAGTTTAAAATTAACGAAAAATCTATCTGAAAATTTTCGGAAACAAATCTTTTTTGTAATGGAGTGTGGAATGCAGGGTTATTATAATGCACAATAAGCTCATCATCACTGGAATTTTCATCAATTGGTTTTAATTCTTTCGCATATTTTAAATATTTATCGACATTATCGGGTATACTTCCAAAGTATAATTTTTTTGAACGCTCAGGGTGATCATACATAAATAATGCTATCGACTCTAATGTGCCAAATTCCAACCATTCATCAACAGAAACTCCATTTCCCTTGGATTTTGAAATTTTTTGCCCATGTTCATCTGTAAACATTTCATAAACATATAAAATTGGAGGCTCGAATCCTAATATTTTACATATTTGAGTTGAGAGAATAGTTGTTGGAGTTAAATCTTTACCATGCATTTCATAATCTACACCAAGTGCCCCCCATCTCATCGCCCAGTCGATCTTCCATTGTAGTTTTACATTTCCATTCAATACTGAGATTGTCTGAGTTTCACCTTTTTCATCTTTAAAAGTTATCGTATTATTCAATGAATCACAACTTAAAACGCCATCAAAAATAAATCTTCCATTATAAATTGGAAGCATAGGATGATATGTTGCTTTTCGTTCGCTTTGTAAGCTCGGTCTCATAACGTCTAGAATTTTATCGCAATTCACAATAACTTTATGCATCATGTCGTTATATTTTCCAGATTTATAATGCTCAGTAGAAGATTGAAATTCATAATCAAAACCGAACGCATCGAGGAAAGTCTTCAATTTATTGTTCATAAAATGAGCATAGCTTTCAAACTCACCGAATGGGTCAGAGATTGAAGTAAGGGGCATTCCGATTTTATCCTTCAGACTTTCTGGATTTGGTACATTGTCAGGAACTTTTCTCAATCCATCCATGTCATCAGAATAAACAAAAAGTCGAAGCGGGATATTTGGATTGATGATTTTAAAAGCATTCATAACCATCACAGTTCTTGTAACTTCGCCAAAAGTCCCAATATGTGGAAGGCCAGATGGCCCATAACCAGTTTCAAAAAGCACATAACCTTTTTCCGGTGTTTTATGATTGATTTTTTGAAGAATTTTTTCAGCTTCTTTGAATGGCCAAGACAGAATTTTATCTTTAATTTTTTCGTAATTCATTTGTTTATTATATTTTTTCCTTTATTTTATCTGTGATTACCAAGAAAATCAATTGTATAAGAAACCCATTGCATTTCTCATAAAACTTTAAAATTCAATATTTTCGTCTATTATCGGTCGACAAAAACTTCAAATTCACTTCGATTTCCTTCTGTAAAGCGATTTAAAGGCGATTTATTTTCTCATGATTGCTGAATTTTAAGTGCAAAACAAACGCAATGGGTTTATTGTATTAAAAATTTGACTTTAAAGATAAAATATATTATTATCATAATAATCACTAATTTTAATTTGAAAATGAAAGAATCAACGAAAGATAGCATACGAGCAACCTCTTTTATGATGCTCTTTATGGGAGCGATTACCCTACCGCTTACCTTATCTATCACAGCTATTATATATTTCAAGGGCAATGCAGAAAATATGAACCATAAGATACTCAAGCAGCATGCTGCCGATATCATTCTTATCAGTTTGTTTGCAATCTCTCTATTGGTTATAGGGTTGTATTTATTTTCAGTTCTTGCATGCGATTCAAAAATACCGAATGTTACAAAGCTTTTAACAAATGAAAAATTGCAAGGAATATCGAAGCATTATTTGCAAAAAAAATTAAAAAAGAATGAGGGGCGGGAATCTGATGTTGATACTGGCTCAGCATCAATCGAAGATCTAAAAGGAGCCCTTGATTTATTCATTGCCGATATTCAAAGTTTGAAAAATGCTATAAAAAATAGCGAGGAGAGATTTGTGATTTATAGCCCGAAAGTTGTGATGTATGATAGTGGTGAGAAAATAATCCTTCCTACCATTGGACTTGCTATAACTGATCAAAAAAGCTTTTTAGTGAGAGATGTGAATGGGGTAATAAAATACCAAGAAATAATCAAAGATAGAGTTCCTGGTGAAGTCAATAAAAATGGCATATTGAGGGATTCTCAAAGAATGAAAGTGAATCAAGAGCCAATAACCAAAGATGAATTGAATGGTTTGATAGATGGCGCAATTGAAATTCAATATAGAATTATTGGAAAGAATCCTGATAAGGATTTTTCATTTTTATTATATCAATGCAGAGACATCAATGAAGGTATAGGTTCTACTTTTATTATTTATGATAATGGGAGCTTTAAATCATCTGCATCATCCAAATCAGAGGATAAAAATGAGAATGCACTGAATATAAAACTGAAAGAAATGGCTCTCAACAACAAATCAATGAAAGCTGAATTAATCACTTATTTGGATGAAATCATCGAAATGACAAATCAAGAAAAAACAAACCTTCAAGATAAAATCCAAAAAAATCCATGGAAATTAAATGGAATAAAAGAAATAAGTTGGAGTGATATTAAAAAAACTGCTCGTTCTCTCATTCCATGTTTAGACTAAAAATCATTCGCTATTTTAATAGCGACTTTTGTTTAATTTTTGTATAAAATAAATATTAATTAATAATATTTTTAACAACATTGTAAATGCTCTCTGAAATAAGCTCATATAGCTTTTACATCGCTTTTTTCCTTAATATAATATATTACTGCGTATCTTTTTTCATTCCAAATGAAAAAAAATCACCAAACAATCTTCTTTTTGGATTATCAATAAATATACTTATCATTCTTTGTTTTGTATTTTTTGTTTTATCGTTTGTTTATTCAGATTTTTCTCTTTATTCAGTTTTTGCAAATTCTCACACATCAAAACCACTTATATATAAAATCGGTGCTGCATGGTCGAGTCATGAAGGTTCGATGCTTTTTTGGCTGTTTATCATGGCTATTTATAGCATCTTTCACACTCTCTCAGATAGAAAAAAAGACTCATTGTCTCAGCACATTCAATCATTTATACAATTGATATTGCATGGATTTATTTTAATCGTCGCAAATCCATTTCAAAAATTATACCCAGTCCCGCTCGAAGGAAATGGCTTCAATCCCTTGTTACAGGACTATAGTTTGTTGATTCATCCTCCAATTTTATATTTAGGTTACGCAGGGTCGTCCATTTGTTTTGCGAAAATTTTATCATTAGCAATGCGACAATCATACACTCAAAAATCATGGAACGAAATCAAATTATGGGTAACGGTGCCATTTTTTTTTCTCACTTTTGGTATAGCTCTCGGCTCTTTGTGGTCATACAGAGAGCTTGGTTGGGGAGGATTTTGGGCTTGGGACCCAGTTGAAAATGTTTCACTTTTGCCTTGGTTTGCATCGTTGTCATTCATTCATCTTCTTTTGATTCGAAATAAAACTTATGTAATCAATTATCTTCTCAAGTTGAACGGAGTTCTTATTTTTATTTTGAGCCTATTTTCTACTTTTATTGTTCGCTCAGGTCTTATTTCCTCGATTCATGCTTTCGCTCAAAATAATGAAAATGGTTGGTATTTTTTAATTTTATTAAGTTTTGTTTCGCTTCTCGGTCTATTTTTTATTATAAAATTCGATGAAAAAAGCGAGCAAAATCACAAAAAACAAAGCCAAAATGATAAAATTCTTTTTTATGGCATCAATTTATTTTCTATTTGTTATTTAATTATTATTGGTGCGATTTTGTTTCCGATTTATTTGAACGTTTATCATGGCGAGATTGTTTCGATTAGTGAAGATTTTTATCAGAAAATTTTTGGACTCATTTTTATTCCAATTCTTGTATTGATATGCTACTTACCTTTGAGAAATTCTTCTTTGAATAAAAAGAATCTTTTTATTTTTGGGTGCACATTATTTTTCTTATATATTTTTATCGATTTTACAAAAATTCCAATGATTGCAATTGTCAATTTGATGCTTTCAATTTTTATTTTTATTGCTTATTTGATAAATTGCACATATGAGGTTTTATTAAAAAAAAGAATAAATTTTGCTTCATTTTTTTCTCATATAGGAATTGCGATCATGATTTTTGGTGCAATTTTTTCAACTATAGATAATGTTTCGAGTGAAAAAATGATGAATATCGATAAAGAAAATGTCATTCAAATCAATGATTATAAAGCGATTTTAAATTCAGTGAATGTAGTTGAGAGTCTTGATTTTGCCGGGATAAAAGCGAATTTTAATCTTTGGTATAAAAATCATGAAATAGGGGAGCTTTCTCCTGAGCTAAAATTCTATAAAATAGAGAAAATGCAATTGCCCGATTCTTCAAGTTTTTATCATCAATTCTCAGATATTTATATTTTGATTACAGGTGTTGATATTGAAAAAAATATGATCAATATAAAAATTTTTTTCAAGAAATTCGTGATGCTGATTTGGATTGGACTTTTTTTTATGATTCTTGGGAGTCTGGTTGGAGCTTGTAGTGGTGTTTGGAAAAGGAGAGCATGAAGAGTCTATTCGAAAATTCAGCAAAGCTATCACATAAATCACTTTTTGATGTTATGATCACGATCTACTTCATGAATTGTAATCTTTAGAAATCATTATTAATAGAATAATGACCACTCTTTCCCCTAATTTTGTTCACAAAATTTCCAATAGGTTGAAGTGGTTTTACAATATTCTCTTCAATTGCCGATTCTTTTAAATCGAGTTTTCCTTTTTTGAAATCCATTTTTGGGAAATACTCGGTATAATGTGGTTTATTATTTATTTGAGTATGAAGATCATCATTCGATTGAAATATATCATCGTTTGAATGACCTTCTGCAGGAATATAAAAATGAGTAGTACCACTCATTTTATTTATCTTCTCGCAGTATCTATTTAACTCATTATTTAATTTTTTACCAAACTCAAAAGATCCCTTGTTGCCAATTCCGATAACATTTTTACTGCTTATACTGACGCTCTTAACATACTTGAAAGCGTAGAATGATTTTTTTACCAATCACTACCTCTTGTCTTATTATTGCCCCATTCAGCAAGTTTACCCTCTAATTGCATTGGAAGTTTTGCAACAGCGAAGACAATTTTTGCTAATAATAAACCCATTGCGTTTGTTTTACGCTTAAAATTCAGCAACCATGCGAAAATAAATCGCGTTTAAATCGCTTTACAGAGGGAAATC
>CAIPFW010000065.1 GCA_903864455.1 uncultured Anaplasmataceae bacterium
AAATGTCGTAGAAAGAGTATTCGTGTGGTTTACTCATTACAATCGATTAAATAAATGTTATGAGTATTCAATCTCTTCAGCAGAATCAATGATGAGAATTGCATCTATAATGATTATGCTGAAGAGATTGAGGTGAAGACTAGTTCTAAGAAAATGCAATGGGTTTAATCACTTTAAAATATAAATAAATCGCACTATAATATCTTTATTTTTTTATAGAAGTAAATGATTCCAATAGTGAACACAGTAACGATCAATGGTTTAAACGCTGTAGAAACTGAAATTCAAACTACAATTTATTCTGGTATGCCTTGTTTTCAAATCGTTGGAATGGCTGGAAAAGCTGTGAATGAAGCGGCGATAAGAGTTCGAGCGGCTTTGAATTGCATCGGTATCGACCTACCACCAAAAAAAGTTATCGTGAATTTATCACCTGTAGATCTGAATAAGGAGGGCAATCATTACGATTTACCTATCGTTGTTGGAATTCTCCGAAGCCTTGGAATTATCAAAAATGATGAGTATAAAAAGTATATTATCGTTGGTGAGTTGTCATTAAACGCTGAAATTAAAGATGTAAATGTGGCATTAATCGCAAGTATTTATGCTGAAAATAATAAAAAGTCATTCATATGCCCTGAAAGCAATGGCTCGCTTTCAATGATTTCTGAGAATAAAAATATCGTTGCACCAAAAAATTTATGGCAATTAATCAATCATTTAAACGGCGATGAAATTTTACCGCCACCACAAATTATTAAATTAAATCTGAATAACGAGAAATACGAATACGACTTTTCAAATATAAAAGGGCAATATCATGTCAAACGAGGCCTTGAAATTGCCGCAGCAGGTGGTCATTCGATTATTCTAGAAGGTCCGCCGGGATGTGGAAAAACTTTCTCAATTCAATGCTTGCCGACCATTATGCCCTCACTGACAAACAAAGAAGTGATTGATATTTGTTTGATTGAGAGTCTTCATAATAAAATCAATAGCGATGAATTGACAATAAAACGACCATTTAGAACTCCACATCACTCAGCCTCAGCTGTATCAATTATCGGTGGTGGCCAAAAAATCGAACCCGGAGAAATCACATTAGCGCATAAGGGTTTACTATTTTTAGATGAGCTCGCAGAATTTGACCCCGCAGTATTGGATTCATTGCGTGAGCCTCTCGAATCTGGTCTCATACATATTTCGAGAGCAAATAAACATGTAACATTTCCCGCAGATTTTCAATTTGTTGGCGCTATGAACCCTTGTAAATGCGGACATTTCGGAGATTCGAATAAGCAATGCAATAAAATTCCATATTGCTCCGTGAATTATAAAAAGAAATTATCTGGGCCATTTTTGGATAGAATCGATATTTTTGTCAACTTGAATGGTATGAAAAATAATTTATATTCTGAAAAAGTCGACGACTCTCATGATAATAATTCAAATTATCCACAATATAAAAATAGCATTACGATAAAAGAGAGAGTTGAAAATGCTCGATCGATTCAAAAAAGAAGATTTGATGGATTCAATTTTGATACAAATGCTAAAGCTTCTGGCGAATTAAATAAGCTTTTTATTGTCGATGAGAATGTATCGATTTTATTGCGAAACTTTTGCGAACAAAATAACCTCAGTATGAGGTCTTATAACAAAATTCTTCGAGTTGCGAGAACAATAGCCGATTTAGATAATAGCATCAATTTAAATAAAGATCATTTACTGGAATCTATTTATTTTCGAATGAATGCGAAGTGATTCTTGTTATTTGATAAATTTATATGAAAAAGAAATGCAGTGAGTTCGATATCACTTGCAATCAAAATTTACTCGTCGAATAATGAAAAACCTCAGATTTTTTGCCAAAATTTTCAATTAAATACTTATCAATATTATGACAAGCTACAGCAACTTCGTGAAATCCACTCACTAAAAGTTTTGTTTTTCCACCATATTCACAAATATCCCCTGAAGCATAAATTCCTTCTAAATTTGTTTTCATATTTGAAGAATCAACAAGAATTTTATTTTTTTGAATATTTAATCCCCATTTTTTTATCATTGAAATATCATTTGCCAATCCAAAAAATGGCAAAAAATAGTCAACTTCAAGCTCAACTTTATATGCTTCATCAAGAAAATTCTTCACAACAATTTTATTCAATTCGCCATTTTCACCAATCAAATTCTCAACAACATATGGAATCTTGAATTCAAGCGAGTCTGTATTTTCTTCTAATTCTCTCAACTCTAATAAAGAATTCTGATGGCATCGCATGTCCTCACGCCTATGAATGAAATAAACTTTTTGAGCAATTTTATTTTTCAAAAGCATTAAAGTCCAGTCAACTGCAGAGTCACCGCCGCCAGCTATTGCAACAATTTTATCCTTGAAGCGATTAATATCATTGATAAGATAAAAAACTGATTTATTTTCAAAAGTTTCAATATTTGGAATCGCAGGTTTATTTGGATTAAATGATCCATTTCCAGCAACTACTAATATAGTTTTTGCGCGAATTAAAAGATTTTTATCAGTTTTCAATTCAAATATATTATCTGTTTTGCTCAATTCTATAACTTGATTTTGCAAAAAAAAATCATGCGGGAAGCGGTCGCATTGTTTTTTTAAATTATGAATCAAATTCTGACCTGTAATTTTTTCATGTCCGGGAATATCATAAATGTTTTTTTCAGGATAAAGCAATGCACATTGCCCGCCAACAATATCAATTGTATCAATGATTGCACAATGCATGTCGCTCATTCCAGCCTGAAATCCAGCAAAAAGACCAACTGGTCCAGCTCCAATAATTGCAATATCATATATTTTTTGATTCATTGAAGAATTTTGATTGTTAATATATGGCGATTATTAAGGTTTTTGAAGCAAATGTCAAGTTTACCTTAAAATTAAACAATCTTTATATTTGTGATAGCAGGATTTTCTTGATATTATGAATGAAACTTGTTATCAATCGCTTCAATGAAAAAAATAATCGCTCTATTTTTTATATTTTTATTTGTCGGATGCAATGCAAATACTTCAAAAAAAGAAAAAAATTATATAGAAAAATCAGAATCAGAGCTTTATCGAATTGGACTCGAGCAATATAATAGAAAAAATTATAAACATGCCATCAAAGAATTCACATCTTTGAGGTCTATATATTCTCATTCAGAGTTTGCTGAAAAAAGCATTTTATATCTCATTGATATATATATAAAAGAGAAAAAATATAACGATGCGTTAATTTTGATGGAAGAATTAATAAGTGAGTATCCTGGGTATACATATAATGAAGAGTTGAATTATGATTATGCGATGACTTTTTATAAAAGCGTTGAGAAACAATTACGAGACAATGATTTGATAATGAAAGTGAGAAATATACTACGTGGATTTTTGCAAAATTTCCCAAATTCAAAATATCGCACAGAAATCGAAAAAGAAATTATCAATATAAATAGTCGCTTGGTTTATAGAGAGATGGAGGTTGGATATTTTTATGAAATTCAAAGAAATTATACATCCGCTCTAAAGCGATATTTGATTGCTTATAAATACGACATCGAAAATTACAAAAATAGCATATATACGGCAGAATTATTATATAGAATATATTATTGCTACTTTATGATTGGATTGAAAATTGAAGGGGGCAAATACTATAACAAGTTAAGAGTTGAGTTTCCAAATACGAGTTGGAATTCCTTATCGAAGCTTGTGAAATAGAGTGATTTGATTAACATTATAATGTGCCTTTAAAAAAATATGAACTATTGTGAGAAAAAAATTACTTTTGTTGATTTATTTGCTGGAATCGGCGGTATAAGAAAAGGCTTTGAATTCCCTGATACAGAATGCGTCTTTAGTTCCGAAATAGACAAATTTGCAAAAAAAACATATGAAGCAAATTTTAATGAAACGCCGTGTGGAGATATCACACAAATTGATCCATATGATATTCCTGATTTCAATATATTGTTGGCTGGATTTCCATGTCAACCTTTTTCTCAGGCAGGTTTAAAAATGGGTTTTGATGATTCTAGAGGAAATCTTTTTTTTGATATCGTGAGAATATTAGAATGTAAAAAACCTTCGGTAGTTTTTTTAGAAAATGTAAGAAATTTAGCTACTCATAATAATGGTGAAACATTAAAAATTATCATCAAGAATCTTGAAGCGCTTAATTATAAAGTGTTTTATCAAATTCTAAATGCAAGAGATTTTGGCGTGCCTCAAAATAGAGCGAGAATATATATTATTGGATTTCTTGATGATGTTAATTTTACTTTTCCAGAACCTTTAAAAAAAGAAACAAGATTAGGAGATATTTTAGAAAAAACTGTAAATGAAAAGTATACTATATCCGATAAATTATGGAGCGGTCATTTAAGAAGAAAAATGGAGCATAAAAAAAATGGTAACGGATTCGGATATTCTTTATTTGATGAAAATTCAAAATATACTAGCACTATTTCAGCTAGATATTATAAAGATGGTTCTGAGATTTTAATCAAACAAGAAGATCAAAATCCAAGAAAAATCACACCCAGAGAAGCCGCAAGACTTCAGGGCTTTCCAGATGATTTTATTATCCCCGTAAATGATTCTCAAGCTTATAGGCAATTTGGTAATAGTGTTGCAATCCCTGTAATAAAATCTCTTGCAATAAAAATTATGGAAGCAATACGATTGGAAGTGATGAATATATGAAAGATATAAGAATTACAAATATAAAATTAACAATAAAGGATAATATTTTTGATATTAACTTGATATTTTATAATTTTTTAAAAAAAATTACACAGGCGAAACTCACAAATAGTCAGATCATTAACTTACTAGTAAATTATTCTTCCAATAAAAATCTTAACATTGATAATCTAAAAGAAATTTTTTATTCATATGTTGAAAGCAACATTAAAAGAAAGGATTTATCTAAAATATATAGTCTTCTCAGTGAAATCGATGAGAATAACATAGATATTTTTATTTTTTCTCTAAAATTAAATATAATAAAAGACTTGTTGCTTCATGAAGCTAAAATTACAGAAATCTCAAAAATAGAAAAATTAGAAAAATTTGATCAACTCTCATTAAATTATGATAAAATTTCAACGCAAGTGGCATATTCTGTTAGAATAAATGGAGCGCTCCTCTCATTCTTTTTCTTTGAAAAACTTGAAGAAGGTAATACAAGTTTTATCTCAAGTAGTTCAGAAGAATTTTTACAAAATTTAAAAAAAACCTCTGATTTGTTGTCAAAGAAAGATGTTAAATTGAATCAAATTTTTATGCTTCTTTTTTCGGAGAGTATAAACCAATCTATCATTAGTTCAGCAGGAATAAGCTATGAAGAGAGGGTAAAAAATACACTTTTAAGCATTGGAATAAAAAATGAAGATATTCAAAAAATACATGATATAGATGATCGCTCAACCGAATTTGACTTTTTCTTTGAATATGATGGAAGAAAATTTGGCATCGGTGCAAAAAGAACGCTTAGAGAAAGGTATAAACAATTTATAAAAACCGTTCATATGTCTAAAATTGACATTATGATAGAGATTACTCTTGGCACAGATCTAAGAGAAAATATGGCGAATAGCATTAGACAACACGATGTTTATTTGTTTGTTGCAGATGAAATTTATAATGAAAAAGAATTTTTAAAACAAAAAGATGGAATTTATCCTGCTAGCGCTTTGACGCTTGATTTATTAAAAAATTTAAAATAAAGAATTGAATAGTTAAGCTAAAGGCTCTCTCTATTTTCTCCAAATCCCGTTCAAAGCGGGGGTTGGTCAAACACTTAAGATAACTTCATTTCAATTAAATCAAATCAAAATGATTACAATGAAAAAAACTCTGAAAAAAACATCATCTTGAGCATTTATTCTTGATTTAATATTATGCTTAAAATATCATATAATATATCTTGAGATAACAAAAATTTTTATGTCCAATTCATTATTCGTTGGTCGAAAAGCTGAACTAGAACGACTGAAAGCTTTATATAAAAAGAAAACACCTAATCTTATCGTTGTCAAAGGACGAAGGCGAATTGGAAAATCTAGACTTATAAAAGAGTTTGCTAATTCTATATCTAATAATCAAACATTTTGGAGTTTTGCAGGTCTAGCACCAGAAGATAGTATCTCCGCACAACAACAAAGAGATAATTTTGCTCGCCAATTATCATTGATATTAAAAACCCCACTCATCACTTTTCTAGATTGGAGTGACGCCTTCGAATATCTAAGTTTTCATATTAAGTCTGGAGATATCATATTGCTTGATGAAATTTCTTGGATGGGATCAAAAGATTCTAGCTTTATTCCTAAGCTTAAAGCTTGGTGGGATAAACAAACTATTCATATAATACTTGTATTTTGTGGATCAATTTCAACATGGATTGAAGAAAATATTCTAAAAAGTACAGCATTTTTTGGGCGTATTAATTTAACAATTAGCTTAGAACCTTTGTCAATTCCTGAAAGTGCTGAATTTTTACGAGCAATTGGTATGCAACTTTCTCATTACGATATGTATAAATTACTTAGTATTGTTGGTGGTGTGCCGTGGTATTTAGAGCAATTTAACTCAAGTATGACAGCTGATGATAATATTAAACAACTTGCTTTTGAAAAAGATGGTTTACTTGTAACAGAATTTGATCGTATTTTTCACGATCTTTTCAATGGTAAAGGTATTACATATAAAAAAATTCTTGAAAGTCTTAAAAATGGATCAAGAACTTTATCAGAAATAAGGCAAAGTATAGAATTTTCTCACAGCGGTACGTTAAGTCAAATGATGGATCATCTCATTATTGCTGGTTTTGTTGTCAAACAATCTTTATGGTCATTCAAAACAATAAAACCTTTAAAACAAAGTCTTTATAGAATTTCAGATCCATATATGAGATTTTATTTAAAAGTTATTGAGCCAAATTTAGGTGCAATTGCCGATAGAGGATTTGATCAAATGCCATTATCAACTATGTCAGGATTTGAAACACATATGGGATTACAATTGGAAATACTGCTTTTACAAAATCGTCATTTATTAATACAAAAATTAGGCGTATCGCCAGTAGATGTTATCCGTAGTGGCCCTTATAGACAGACAAAAACAACAACTCAACAAGGTTGTCAAATTGATTATCTTTTGCAAAGCAAAACGAACAATTTATATGTTTGTGAATTTAAATTTAAAAGGCGTGAAATTAATAACGATATAATTCATGAGATGCAAGATAAGATATCAAGATTGAAAGTACCAAAGGGATTTGCAAAGGTAGCTGCATTGTTTCATTTGAGTGGCGTTGTATCTAGCGTTGCTATAAATCCTTATTTTTATCGTATTATTGATATTGTAGATTTTTTAGAAAAGGGAAATTGAGAAATTTAAATTCTTGAAACGCATATTCTTTTACTATCTTCAATGATTTTACATAATCCTTTAGGTCAAAACAATCTCACTTAACCATTTACTCAATTCTTCTATCGTAATTTTATTAACTCTGTGATGATTTGTTGTTGAGATTGTGAAAGTGCATTCACATTGAAAAGTTTAAGATGGTGTTTTTATTTTATAGGAAAATTTTAATTTTGATGAGTATATTTCGTTTAATCGATTTGAAGTTTTTTTATGAATTTATTAGTTTATAGTTTCATATTTTTCTAGTATTTCATATATTTCGTTTTTTATTTCTTCAGATCTATTGTCTTTATCAATAAAATTTAATTCCGATGTATAAAGTAAGTCGGAGATATCAGAAGTGAGTATTTCTTTCTGATGTTTAGTATGCTCAAGTATTATTTTTTCTTTAAATTTGTCTTCATCTAATTTATACTTTTCACATAAATTTTTTATTTCGATTTCCTTTTCGTTACGTTCAAAATCATTATATCTACTCTCAATAGTATTTATTTCTTCAATAGTTATTTTATTTAATTCGTTGCTTATAAATTTGCTTATCAAGTGTTCTTTTTTTTTCAGCGATTCATTAGAGAAAATCATTTCATTTATTTTGTTTTCATCATAGCTATTTGTCAATATCGATTCAGCTATAAGCTTTAAAATATACGAAAGATTGATTTCATATTTACGAATCAACTCTAATTCAAAAGAAATTTCATTCAAAGGTGAATCAACACTATTCTTATTTTTCTTTTTACTCTCATTGTATATATCAAGATATTTGGATTTGTATTCATTGAAATTTGTTGGAATATCTGATTCTTTAAAATCAACAAAACTTTCCATTATATTTTTTATTTTTAATATTCCTCCAAATACTTTTATAAATTCCGCTTTTTTTTCATCAACATCTAATTTATCGATATCTTTAGGTGTTTTAGCGATTTTAAGTAATTCATTAAATGCTTCTTTAAATTTTATAACATAAGTTTTATATGGTGGAAGTAGGATATCGTCGCTTTCTTTTCCATTTGAGAAAAGTTTTATAGCTTCTGCAATATTATCATCTAAGTTTCTAAAACATACTATATTTCCATGTGATTTTAATTGACCATCAATTCTATTTGTTCTGCTAAAAGCTTGAATCAATCCATGATATTTTAGGTTTTTATCAACATATAGAGTGTTTATCTTTTTGGAGTCAAAGCCTGTTAAAAACATATTTACAACAAGCAATATATCAATACGACCTTCTTTAACCATATCGGCAACATTTTTGTAGTAAGTATAAAATCCTTTTGAATCTTCAACGCTCTGACTTACATTGAACATTTTATTATAATCTTCAACATATGATTTAAGTCTAGATTTTTTAGAATTATCAACTTTCTTTTCATTTATATAAATATCTTCTTCATCAAATCCAAAATCTTCTTCATTTTCCTGCGAACTATAGCTAAATATCGTAGCTATTTTTAAATCGTGATTTTTTTTCTTGAATGTTTCATAATATTTGCAAAGTAAGTCAACATCACTTAAGCACATAATCGCATTATATTCTTTGTTATGTGTTTTTGCTTCGTGTATTTCGATTATCTTATCAACAATTGTCTTTATTCTTTCATCAGATTCATAGATTTCTTTTTCAGCTTTATGCGAATGATTATTATCATAATTTTCAACCGAGAAGCGCAAAACCATTTCATCTTTCAGAGCGTCAGGGATTAAATATTGGTGAAGTTTTTTTTTAAATAGAACTTCTGTCGTTCTGTCGCGTTCATCAATTGTATTTTCAGTAAATATAGGCGTTCCTGTGAAGCCAATAAGATTAGCTTTTTGAAAAAATCTTACAATATTTGCATGTGTTTTACCAAATTGACCTCTATGGCATTCATCAAATATAAAAACTATTCTCTTGTCTTGAAAAGGATTGGTATCTTTAAAATTTTTAATGGCCATATTTAATTTTTGAATTGTGGTAACTATCAAATCGGTATTTTTAAAACCATCTTTTTTACTTTTATACTTGCCTAGAAGCTGATTAATCAATGCTTTAGAATCTTCCGTACCTTCAAAACTTCCATCGCTAAAACTATTAAATTCGTTTATTGTTTGGTGATCCAAATCTCTTCTATCAACTACAAAAACAACTTTATCAATCTCTTTGCAATCTAAAAGAATCTGGGAAGCTTTAAAAGAAGTTAGAGTTTTGCCAGAACCTGTTGTATGCCATATATAACCACTCTCTTTATTATTAATAGCTCCTACTATAGCCTCAACAGCAAAATATTGATAAGGTCTAAGAATCATTAAAGTTTCTAAAGTTTGATTTCTAACAATATATTTACAAATCATGTTTGCTATATGCTTTGTATTAAGGAATATTGATGCAAAGCTTGTTAAATCGGAAATTTTATTATTCGATTCATCGGTCCAATAAAATGCTTGTTCAAATGACAACAGTTTATTGTTCGAATAATATTTTGTGTTTACGCCATTTGATATAACAAAAACCTGAATATATTGAAACAGATATTCATAACTATTTTTGTGATATTCTTGTATCTGTGTAAAAGCTTCTTTCAAAGCGTTTCCCTTTTTTTTAAGTTCTATTTGAACAAGAGGGAGGCCGTTAATCAAAATTGTCACATCAAATCGACTTATTTTGTTTTGATTGTTAGTAATTTGAATTTGTTGAGCTACTTGAAAAAGATTTTTATTCCAATCTTCATTAGACTTCAAAAATTGAATGTTGTCTGTCTCCCCATCATCTCTTTGAAGGCAAAACCTATTCCGAAGAGTTTCAGCTTTTTCGAAAACATCACCTTTCTCTAAATGAATAAGAATTCTTTGAAATTCATTAGCTGTAAATTCTTTATCATTTAATTTTTCAAGCTGAGACCAAAGATTTCTTTCGATGCAATTTTTAGAATTTATAATAACTTTTTCATATTCCATTGAAACCAATTGTTTCATCAAATCAGATTCAAGTTCTTTTTCACTTTGATTATTCATTTTTATTTATACAAACATTTGTTGAAGAAGGGATTTTTTGAAATCCTTTGTTAAGGATAATTGTTTTTGAAGAAGCTCAATCTTTGAATCAATGGAAGAGAGAAAGTTAGCGATTTTGGTTTGTTCGGGAAGCTGTGGGAGGTGGATTTTAAAATTGCACAAATCATCAAACCCTAAACTATTTCTTACGCTACCGGAACATCCTATTTTTATTAAATGTTTAATCCTATGAATTTTTATCAGATTGTCAAAAAAAACATAGTCGATACAATTTAAAACAAAAACAATATACATTGGACTTACAATACCAATATTAAAATTTTGAAGTCTTGCAATTGAACCTACATTTATTCTAGATGGATTATAAGCGTAATCATTTTTCTTTACTATTTTGTATTTTGATAAATCTTGACTTGCAATTTCATAACCATTAAACTGCTCATCTTGAGCTATAAAACCTTTTTTATTATTCACGCTTAAAACCAAATTTGACAACTTGTCCTTATTGTTTATAACTTTTTGTTTTATAAAATCCCCCAATCTCTTCTCTTCCCATTTCTCAAACTCGCTGCCATCATCAGCTTTAAATCTAATTTCTTGATTAAATATTTTTTGCATGACGCCTTTTTTATATTCTTGAAGAAGTGCTTCTTTTTTTGTTAGAAGCTCAATCTTTGAATCAATTGAAGTGAGGAAATTGGCGATTTTGGTTTGTTCGGGGAGTTGTGGGAGGTGGATTTTAATTTTTTCAATGGTACTTTTCGATAAGCTAGGTACTCCAGAAGCTTCATTATGTATTAACCAATTAATTTTTTGACAAAGAAGATAAATAAATTTAGGTATTGAATTAATAAATTTATAAATATAAAATAAAGTATCAACAGTCCAAAATTTACCACTAATAAACATTGGTTTGTTTATTGAGCCTTTTCTTCCAATGCAAACGCTGTCCCCATCGTATAAATAATCATCAACCGATAACATATAACCACCGGTTCCATAAACTGGATAATTACCTATTTTTAAATGCTTATAATCTTTTCCATTTCCAAAAGTAACTACCTCCCCCAATCTCTTCTCTTCCCACTCCCCTTTAAACTCCTTAAATCTCAGTTTTGGTTCTTTTTTCATATTTCGCACCATCAATTAAAAAGGTTTGCCAATTCCAAGCTCATCACAAAACTTGATAATTGTTTCATCAGTGAATCTTATTTCATCATCAATCTTTTTCAGCTCCTGACTCACAAAATTTAAATCTATTTGTTCCTCTTCCGCAAAAGTGTTTACATATCTAGGAATATTCAAATTAAAGTCATTTTCCCTTATTTCCTCAAGACTCGCTAAATGAGAATATTTTCCAATTTCTTTTCTATTTCGATATGTATCGATAATTTTCTCAATATTTTCATCAGTTAAAGAATTTTGATTCTTATTTTTTTCAAATTCATTCGAAGCATCAATGAAAATTATGTTATCGTTATTTTCACGACATTTTTTAAAAACTAAAATACAAGTTGGTATTGACGTACCAAAAAATATATTTGCGGGAAGTCCTATTACAGCATCAAGATAGTTTTTATTTTCTATCAAATATTTTCTAATATGACCCTCGTTGTTACCCCTAAAAAGAACACCGTGAGGTAGAACGACAGCCATCACTCCATTGTCTGCCAAATGATGTATCATGTGCTGCACAAAAGCGTAATCTGCTTTACTACTCGGAGCTAATTTCCCATATTGTGAAAATCTATCATTATTTAAAAATAACTGATTACCAGACCATTGAGCGCTAAATGGAGGATTCGCAACAATAGCTTCAAATTTTTTATCACCATGCTGTGGGCGTTCTAGGGTATCATCCTGTTTGATGTCAAAATCACGATAAGAGACACCATGCATTATCATGTTCATTCGAGCGAGATTATAGGTTGTTCTATTTAATTCTTGACCATAGTAGTTATAAACTTTCTTTACCTCTTTTGAAATTCTTAAAAATAAAGAACCAGAACCACAAGTAGGATCGTAAACAGAATCTAATTTAGTTTTTCCTGTAGTTACAATTTTGGCTAAAACTTTTGAAACGCATTGAGGAGTATAAAACTCACCTCCTTTTTTACCAGCTCCAGCGGCAAATTGACCTATTAAGTATTCGTAAGCATCGCCCAATGTATCATTATCATTTTGCAATTCAAAATCTATTGAGCTCAATTCTTTCAATATTTTCACTATTGATTCATTTTTTTGGTCAGGTGTTTTACCTAGCTTAGTCGAGTTTAAATCTAGATCTTCAAAAAGATCTTTGAACACCTCTTCAGATTCAGCTCCTAAAGCTGTTTGCTCGATATTTTTTAGGATTCCGATCAAATCATCAATTATAAATCCTTTATTTTCTTTATTTATAGATCTTTTAAGAACCTGAGAAAACAATTCTTTTGGCTTTAGAAAACATCCAAATCGTTCTTTTATATAATCAATCAATTTAGAATATTTATTCTGATTTTCAAGCTCAGGTTCTTCTAATTCAAAATATTTTATATTGTCATTCTTAAGTAAATCATTAGTATAAATCTCTATTTGATCAGACAGATATTTGTAAAAAATAAACCCAAGAATATAATTTTTAAACTCATTGGGGTCCATCTTACCGCGTAAGGTATTAGCTATATTCCAAAGTTCTTTTTTATTTTTACACGACATATTAAGGTATTAAGTTTTATAAAATTATATAAGAAAAATTTAAAATTACAAATTAATTCTATTTACACCTCCTCAACGCCCGTTGACTAGATAATGGTATAGATTTATAGTGAAAGGAATGTTTTTTTAAAGAAATTTCGTGAATAGACTTCAAAAAAGATTATATTTTGATAATGAAATAATTGAGTCAATTTATTCAACAATCTCAGATATTGATTCTGTAAAAAAATCTTGGAATTATATTACAAAATCTTTGCCACTCACTGAAAATCTCATTCAAACAACAATTATAATTTCAACAGGAGCATCTAATCGAATTGAAGGAAATATTTTAAATGATGAAGAGGTTGAAAATATTTATAAAAATATATCAAAGCAGGAATTTTCTTCTCGCGATGAAAATGATGTAAAAGGATATCTCGAATCATTAGAAATTATTTTTGAAAATTACAACGAGATAAAATTAAGTGAATCAAATATTTTACACTTTCATAAAAAGATCATTGAAAATGGAGGTAATTACAAAACCAGTCAAAATCGAGTTGAAGCTAAGAATGAGAAAGGTGAGATTGTTGGAATTATATTTGAACCTACTCCACCATATCTCGTTTCAAAAGAAATGCAGGAATTAATAGAGTGGTATTTTTGGGCTATGGATAAAAAACATCCTTTAATTCTAATTGCAAATTTTATATTTGAATTTTTAGCCATTCATCCTTTTTTAGATGGTAATGGTCGTATGAGTCGATTACTTACAAATCTTTTGTTGTTACAAAATGGATATCTTTTTACGAAAGTCTCTTCTCATGAATCTATCATTGAAAAAAGAAAAGGAGATTATTATTTAGCATTAAGAAAAACTCAAAACTCTTGGAAAAAGGAAAATGAAAATATTTATCCTTGGCTGAAGTTTTTCCTAGAGGTTTTGAAAGAGCAAGGTGAAGAAACTTTATTATTGGGTAAAAAGTAAATAACATTTTATAAGTTATATAGTTTTCTTATAAATCTTCACCCATTTGCTCTTTAAACGAAGCAGAAACTTTTTTAATAAAGTTTTTTCTTAATTCATTTCCTGAGCCATGTATATTTAATACTTTTTGTATCGCATTAACAAAATCCAATCTTGATGCAAAAGGCATATGTCGTATTTTACCCTTTCCATACCAATTCGCTGGTCTTATATTAAACCCATTGCATTTCCCCTTAAATAAAAAATTCCATTAAACCATCATATTTGTTTCTCAAGAATTACTTTGATCTAAAAGGAATTCTTGAGATT
>CAIPFW010000066.1 GCA_903864455.1 uncultured Anaplasmataceae bacterium
ACGAATATACTTTTCAGATTTTTCTATATTTCAAGAAACGATCAAATCATTCTACTCGATTATTTTTTAATCTTTTAATATCGTTAAATATAGTTGACAATTTCTTGATATATTTTAAAGTATTGTAATGAAAAATTATTTATAATTATGACTTTTGAAGTAAAAGTTCCGCAAATGGGCGAGTCCATTTCAAGCGCAACTATCAGTAAAATTTATGTCAAGGAAGGTGATTTTGTTGAAAAAGATGCAACATTAATAGAATTGGAAACGGAGAAAGTAAATCTTGTCGTTTCTGCACCAGAATCTGGATTTATATCGAAATTTTTTGTAAAAGATGGTGATGAGGTCGAGGTTAATCAACTGATTTGTAATATTGAAGCTGGAACAAAAAATGATGCAAAGCCGCAACAAAAAGAGGAAATTAAATCGCAAGAAGTCGTTTCACAAAGTGGAAATCCTACGCAAATCTCACCTGCGGCACAAAATATAATTAATAATAAGGAGCTTGATTCAAAGAGTATTGAAGGGTCGGGTAGAAATGGCTTGATAACAAAGCCAGATGTAGTCAATTCAACAACGCCAAAAGTTGAGCAAAAATCCGCATCTACTCAAACTACAATGCAGTCAACAACAAACAATTTCGGTGAAGAAAGTCAAGTTGTGAAAATGTCATCATTGAGAAGAACGATTGCGAGACGTTTGAAAGATGCGCAAAATACAGCAGCGCTTTTAACAACTTTTAACGAAATTGATATGTCTCCTGCAATGGCGATGAGAAAAAAATATCAAGAAGATTTTCAAAAAAAATACGATGTGAAACTTGGTTTTATGTCAATTTTTGCAAAGGCTGCATCCCTTGCTTTAAAAGAATTGCCTGCAGTGAATGCTCAAATTGAAGGTGATAACATCATATATAAAAATTATTGTCATATCAGCGTTGCAATTGGAACCGAGAAAGGTCTTGTGGTTCCTGTGATTCGCCATTGCGACAAATTGTCTTTTGCGGAGATTGAAAAAGAAATCATCAATTATGCAAAAAAAGCGAAAAACGGGACTTTGACTCCAAATGATTTTGTAGGTGGGACTTTTACAATTTCAAATGGCGGTGTATACGGCTCAATGCTTTCCACTCCGATTATTAATCCACCTCAATCTGCGATTCTTGGAATGCACTCAATTATCGAGAGACCAGTTGTCGTGAATGGTGAGATAGTGATAAGACCAATGATGTATTTAGCTCTTTCATACGACCACAGAATTATTGATGGCAAGGAGGCTGTGACTTTTTTGGTAAAAATTAAAAATTATATCGAGAATCCTGAAAGAATGTTGTTGAATTGTTAACTCAATTGAATTATAAATTAGAATAAGTTTAAGGTTTTTTTATGGCTGATAGTTTAAATAAAGTAATTTTAATTGGAAACGTCGGTGACGATCCAAAAATTGTAGAATTAAATAATGCAAGCAAAAGACTTGCATCTTTTAGCTTGGCAACATCGCACCATTGGGTAGATTCAAAAACAAAAGAAAGAAAAAGTAATACAGAATGGCATCGAGTTGTTCTTTACGGAGAAGGGTTAGTTGGAATTTTACAAAAAACTGGCATCAAAAAGGGAACAAAACTTTTTATTGAAGGCAAATTAGTAAATAGAAAATGGGTTGACCAATCTGGTCAAAACAGAACAACGACAGAAGTTGTATTACAAGGTTATAACTGCAATATAGTCGTTTTATCAAGTAGAGATTCTGGCGAAAGAGCGGGAAATCAATATGGTGGAAATGAACACAAATCTGAAATGTCAAACAATAATTCATATTCAGCTGGAGCAGAGGATGATTTTTTAGATGAAGATTTTCCAGATTTAGATGACGATAAAATTCCTTTCTAGGAATTTTTCACAGCGAGTGTAAATTTTACTCACACTCTTTTTCTTAACTTTTGTTAAAGTTCATCATCGCTTGATAAATCATCATGGTCGATAAAACTGATTGAACATAGTATCTCGTTTCTCGGAATGGAATCTGCTCAACCCAGTTCGCAATTTTAATATTTTTATCACTTAAATTATTAAACTCCCTAGGGTCACCTAACAACTTTATCCATTTTCCAACAGAGCCAGAACCGCCATTATAAGCTGCGGAAATTAGAAGCTCTGAATTATTATATTTTTTCGATAAATATCCGAGCCAGAAGTTTCCATATTTTATATTCACACTTGAATCGAGAAGGCTATTATGATTATAATTACTCTCATTCCCGTGCATTTTTTTCGCTATTTCAAAACCAGTGCCCGGTATAATTTGCATGAGCCCATGAGCATTCCCTCTCGATCCAGCATTGCTTATCAAACCACTCTCAAAATTCGACTCTCTTTTTATAATCGCTAAATTCAAAGGCGGATTAAAATTCAAATTTTTATAATTCGGAATTGGATAAAGCGCCTCAAGAGCGATATAACTCATATTATACATTGCGATATTTCCAATGTAGACAGATATTTCTGGTGTTTGCATTGCATTCGCAATTTGAGCCAACAACACAACCTCATTTTTCGACTTCAAAGACAAGGTAAAAATCTTTGCAACTTTTTTTGACAAATTAATGTTTCGACTCTTGAGAGAAAAATAATAATATTTAAAAAGTGGATGTTTCGACAGCGATTCAAGGTCGCTTTGAGAAGTTTTAACGAAATATTTTTTTAAAATATTCATATTATTCAGCTCTTTTAAAGCTAATTGACCATAAAATGTTGTAAATTCCTGACTTGCTATCAATAAATATTTATTTTTTAAATCTTTTTCCTGCTTTAAATTTTTATCTTGGGCTTTTGCTTTATGTTGTAATTTTTGTAATTTTTCAGAGTGTATTTTTTCTTGAGATTTTTGAGATTTTTGACAATGTGCAACCCAATACGCACCTCTCGATCTTCGAAAATCTTGCTTCGCATTTTTATACGAGTTCATAAAATGAGTCAGGGCGATATCTTTTTTATTTAAAAATTCTGAAGCTATGAACCCAGCGAAAAACTCCATATCTACATACTCAATTTTATTATTTTCCAAATTGTGATTTGAGGAGATTTTATAAGCTATATTATAATTTTTCATATTATGAGTAGCGAGTGCGGTTCGTAAAAATGGCTTGATGAGAGTTATCCACTTTTCATTTTCTATGCGATTTTTTAATGGAATGATGTCGAGAAGTTTAATTGCCTCCTCATCCATATGATTTTTTCTGCACCATTGAATCGCATCAAATAATAAAATCTGTTTTGACACTCCATCATCATTCAACTGAACATCAAATTTATTAAATTTTTTGAAAAGCTCATCAATATTTTCACTTGTTTGTATGTCTAGTCGAAGCTTCGCCTTCATTCGAGAATTCGAACTGACTTTATTTAAAATAGTTTGCATATTTCTTACTTTCGAAATATCGCCAGACCAAAGAATCTTTTCTAATTTTATTTCGTAATCGTGAGCGTTGAATATGCGACCAAAAATATCTAAAAATATTTTTTCATCATTCGAGTTTGAGAAAATTTTATTATACCAATAATTCCTCACTTGTTGCTTAAAATATTCTTGATTTAAAAGAGCTGGATTTTTCTTATATTTATTAATAAGATATGTTTGCGACATCGTAAATTCACTATTGCTCTGAGAATCGCCATAAAAAACAGTTTTTTTTACTTTTTTTTCTATTTTCGGATTTTTTATTGCTGGGTATTTTGCACTCAAAAATTCATATATCAATTCCTCATCGTATAAATCTTTTTTTCCTCGAACTTGTGAAAATCGAAGCATTTTTTCAAAATCAGAATCTTTTTTTATAACTTTATTTTTCGAGCTCTGGCGATTTGAAATATTGTCAAAACCACTTAATACTTTTGCTATCGATGAATTGTCAATCGAATAAACACTTTGAATTGAACATAAAAATATAATAATAAATAGAACGAGTTTTTTATTGAATTGCATTATATTTTTTAAATATGAGAAATACTTATTATATTATGAATAGAGCGAGAGGTCAAATTTCGTATATTTTTTGTACACTTGAGTTGATTGCAAGGAAGTTTTTTACTTTTTAGTATTATTCAACATATTCGCTTCAAAATTATTAACATTTAATTAATGTAAAAATTAATATAAAGTTAATGACAAATTTCATGATTTTTTTTTGTTATATTGTTTTGCTATACTGAATTCAAATATTTTTTTATTTTGGTTTGTTATGAAAAAGTTCCTTCCTATGGGATTCTTCTTATGTTCGATGGTTATTTCAAATAGTGCTATAAGCTCATCTTCATGGTATGAAAGTGGGAAAGGCGATACTGCTAAAAAGCATAATACGTCTTCTACATCTACTATGCATGATTCGAAGATGGGCAACGAAACTCCTAAAGAAAAGATGGAGGGTGCTATGAAAATGAAGGATGAATTACACAAAATGATGAAAAATGGCATGGCAATGAAAGACGGAAACGTATTGCTTGAAGATGGTTCGATGCAATTGAAAGATGGATCTTTTATCACGAAAGATGGAATGATGATGTCTCATGATGGTAAAATTTTTGACAAATCTGGAAAGGAAATGGACAAAAATGATATGAAAATGAAAGCTGAACTTGATAAAGCTTCTAAAGAATTGGAAGGTGTAAAAAAAGAATTTAGCAATAAAAAAGCAGATATAGACAAAGCGATGAAGGAAATGCATGAGCATACTAAAAATAGTATGAACGAAATGAATCATGATATGAAACATGACGAAAAAATGATGGAAGATAAATCAAAAATGATGACAAAAGACATTAAAAACGAAATGAATAAAATTAAATCTGAGATTGATGAAGAAATCAAAGATGTATCTAAACATATAGATAAAGAGATGAAAGAAACTGCAGAGGATATTTCAAACAAAATGTCAGAATTAAAAAAAGAGACCAACAAAGACGTAAAGGAAACGATGGGAAATTTACTGAAATCTGAAGCTCAGGCTCACTAATCACTTTTTATTCAAACGCTCTTTTAAATCTCAGATTAATTGAGCGTTTTTTAAAATTTTATCAACGATAAATTTTTTACACTCGATAATTTGTCCTTGAGGCAAGGATCCAAGAAAAAATCCGCCATAAGAAGTTCTTGTAAGTTTTGGAACCAATAGTCCAAGATTTGTAAAGATTTTTCTCAATTCACGATTTTTTCCTTCATGCAACGCGCATTCAAGCTTAATTTGATTGTTTTTTCTCGATAAAATTCTTGCATCAATTGGCTGATATTGCATTCCGTCAACTTTTATACCTTTTTTGAGATATTCAATATTGTTTTCATTCCATGTGCCAAATAATTTCAACTCATAAACTCTTTTTATATTGTTCTCCGGAAGTTCAAAATATCGAGCCAATGGCCCGTAATTTGTCATTAATAGCAACCCTTCGCTATTGAAATCCAATCGACCAACTGAAATCAGTCTTGGCAAATTTTTCGGTAAAAGATGAAAAATTGTTTTTCTATCATGCGGATCATCGGCTGTAACTATGCAACCACGTGGTTTGTGAAACATAAAAAGTCGAACTTTCTCAATCAAATTAATTGGGATTCCATTTATCGATATAAAATCAGCCTCAGAAACACGGTAAGTCAAATCAGATATTGTCTGATTATTTACCGCAACTCTATGATTTAAAATTAATTCTCTTGCATCAGTTCGAGACGCAAATCCTGAGCGAGAGATATATTTTTCTAAGTTAAATTTTTCCATAATTTTGATATTTTCTTTTATTATAAACGAATTCTCAATATTTTTCAATAAAAATTAATAAACCCATTGCGTTTGTTTTACGCTTAAAATTCAGCAACCATGCGAAAATAAATCGCGTTTAAATCGCTTTACAGAGGGAAATCGAAGTGAGTTTGAAGTTTTTATCGTCCAAAAATCGATAAAAATACGGAACTTTAAA
>CAIPFW010000067.1 GCA_903864455.1 uncultured Anaplasmataceae bacterium
CTCGCAACAAATCATTAATAGAGACTTTTTTTCTCGTTTGCTCGTCAACCTTTTTAACAATCAGAACACAATAGGTTGATCAAAAAACCTTGTGATTTTTTGTATTTCATATAGAATGATAGAAAAAACTTAAATAAATAATGAATATAGCTTTTCGAAACCATTCTTTAGACAAAATAAGAAATTTTTCAATTATCGCTCATATCGATCACGGAAAATCAACAATTGCAGATTGCATTTTAAGATATTGCGGTGCAGTTGATGAAAGAAAAATGCAAGAGCAATTCCTTGATTCTTTGCCATCAGAGAGAGAGCGTGGAATTACAATCAAAGCAAACGGCGTGTATTTAATATACAAACACCCTGATACAGGGGTTGAGTACAATCTAAATTTAATCGATACTCCGGGGCATGTTGATTTCGCTTACGAAGTTACAAGGTCTCTCGCAGCATGCGAAGGTTCGATTCTTGTTGTGGATGCGAGCCAAGGTGTTGAAGCTCAAACATTAGCAAATACTTATAAAGCTGTTGAAAATAATCACGAATTTGTTGTTGCATTAAATAAAATTGATTTACCAGCTGCGGATGTCGATGGTACAAAAAAGCAAATCGAAGATATTATAGGAATTGACACAAGCGATGCGATTCTTGTATCCGCAAAAAATAATATCGGAATTGATGAATTGATGAAGGCGATTGTTTCAAAAATCCCTGCGCCAAAGGGAGATATCGATGCGCCACTATGCTGTTTATTAATGGATTCTTGGTATGACCAATATCTTGGAGTGATTATTTTGGTTCGTGTTGTTCATGGAGTTTTAAGGAGCAAAGCGAATATTATCATGATGCAAACAGGGGGAAAATATCAAATCGATAACGTTGGTGTATTTACTCCTGATAAAGTGATGGTTGATGAATTGCACCCTGGGGAGATTGGATTTATCACAGCTTCGATAAAAAATCCAGGCGATTGTCGAATTGGTGACACAATTACTGAAGAAAAAAAACCTTGCGATAAACCATTGCCAGGATTCAAGCCCGCACAATCGGTAGTTTTTTCATCTTTGTTTCCTGCCGATTCTTCACAATTTGAATATTTTAGAGAAGCGATTCAAAAGTTGCATTTAAATGATGCCTCTTTCGAATATGAATTAGAAAACTCGGGAGCCTTGGGATTTGGATTTCGTTGTGGATTTTTGGGACTTTTGCATTTAGAAATCATTCAAGAAAGGCTTGAAGATGAATATAATATCGATTTAATTGCAACGGCTCCATCTGTAATTTATAAAATTTATCTGGATGATGATAGAGTGCTTGATATTCACAATGCAACAGATATGCCTGACCAAGGTCGAATTACAAAAGCTGAAGAGCCGTGGGTGAAAGCGAATATTATGACTCCACACGAATATGTTGGTGCCATTACAGGGTTGTGTATTGAAAAGCGTGGTATGCAAATCGATATGAAATTTTTGAATGAGAGAGTGATTTTAATCTATGAATTGCCTTTATCAGAAATTATTTTCGATTTTTACGATAGATTGAAGTCTATTTCTCGAGGTTATGCGAGCCTTGATTGGGAAATGATGGAGTATCGTGAAGCTGATGTTGTAAAACTTTCTATTTTAGTAAACGGAGAGCCTTTGGATGCCTTATCGATGATAGTTCATAAAACGAAAGCTGATTATCGTGGCCGTGAAATTTGCGAAAAATTAAAGACCTTGATTCCGAAGCAACTTTATCAGGTCGCAATACAAGCTGCGATTGGTGGGAAAATCATTGCTCGTGAGACGATATCTGCATATAAAAAAGATGTGACAGCGAAGTGTTATGGTGGGGATATCACAAGAAAAAAGAAGCTTTTGGAGAAGCAAAAACGAGGTAAAAAGCGCATGAGACAAATTGGAAATGTTGAAATTCCTCATACAGCTTTTATTGAAGCCTTGAAGATTTCTGATGATTAATTTTTTTATTAATATTTTTATTAAAAAAAATATACATCTCTTTTTCGCAAAGAAATTTGTCTAAAATTGATTAGAATATATAAAATACTTATTGATATATTTCAATGTTTTTATTCAAATTCTTTTTTAAAAAATTTTCACCAAAGCCAAGGGAGGATAATTTATCATATGGTGCAAATATTCAGCGATATTTTTCCTTATTGGCTGACCTATTGGTATTGATTCTTGTGATGAAATTTATTGAGCCAATTTTTTTAAAAATTTTCCCATTCAGCGAAGAGAATTTCGATATTTTGCATAAAAATCAAATGGATCTCAAATTATCTTCAGAGGAGGCAAAAATCGTTGGAAGTTTTAAAATTCGATATTTTATATTCCAACTTTCAATGATTTGTTCAGCTCTTACATCGTTTTTAGTGAGCTGGTATTACCTCGGTGGCTCTATTGGTCAAATTCTTTTTGGTTTGAGAATTGCGAATGATAAAGATGGGTCTTCGATGAGTTTTGCTCAAATAATAAAACGATTTTTTTGTAGCATCATAAATGTTTTAACGTTTATGATTGGTTTTTTATATTCTTTGTTTGATAAAAAGAAGCAATCTATTCACGATAAAATAGTTGGGACGATTATCGTGACCAAAAAATCTTTAAAAAAACAAGGATTATATAAAGTGAGGTATGATTTTTTTGATGACATGATATACCCAGGATTAAAAATATTTTTTTTATTTGTGAAAGAAAAATTTCTTTTGCTGAAAGAGAAGGTGATGAAATGATCGAAAAGTTGAAGATGTCGATAAAAATTAACTGAGCAAAGAAATTCTTTTGAGAAAAAAATGTATAAATATTTGTGCGAATCAATTTTTTTTGACCAAAAAGCTTGAAAAATCGAAAAAATCGTAATAATTTGCATTTTTTTGTAAAAAAATGCATTTTTTTGCATTTTTGTTGTTGACAGGGTGTTTTTTTCTTATACAATACCTTTTGTTCTTAGACGTTAGTTAAACGTTGTTAATAAAAAATAAAAAAAGCAAAGCGTAAAATTTTTTAAAGAGATGGAATAAAGTTATTACTAATAAGGTTTCTGGAGCACAATTTCTAGACTATCTATTATTAATACTAGAATTTTTCAAATGTTGGTGATAGGTTTTCTGGATAGTGTTCTAGTTTACCTCGTTATTAATTTGAGAGTTTGATCCTAGCTCAGAATGAACGCTAGCGACAGGCTTAACACATGCAAGTCGAGGGGCAGCATGAACTTAGCTTGCTAAGTTTGATGGCGACCGGCGCACGGGTGAGTAACGCGTATGCAACTTACCTATCAGAGGAGAATAGCTCATCGAAAGATGAATTAATGCTCCATAAAACAGGGCTCCC